>JBFXBB010000135.1:0-7585 GCA_050183685.1 Amphiplicatus sp. | reverse complement strand
GGGATGTTGTTCTTAATAGCGCCTTGCATAACAGAAAGGCCGTTTTCAACATCGACGGTCCTTTCCACGCCATCAAACGCTATATATGTTATCTTCGTCATAACGCTATTCATGCTCCAAAGTTGTCGCCCTACACCATGATTCGCTCGAAATAGCGGATAATATAGCGCCTGCGATAGGCGAACATACCATGATCGGGGCTCGAAACGAAGACGCCAACCCGCTTGGAACGCTAGCAAATCGGGGCGCGGCGGTCTGTCACCAGCGGCTGTGACCAAACGCGGGGACGGGCTGAGCGGGGCATGGCGAAATCCGGTCGGCGCGCAAGACCGTAAACAGGGCGTGATCGCGCTGGCGATCGGGCGCCGCGTGACATATTTTGTCGGCGCTGTTCGGCGAGGCGGCGGCGAAGCGGATGATGAACTGTCCGTGTCGCCCGGATTAACTCAGAGGACGGCGGCGCGGCGAATGACGGGGCCGAGCCGAGGAACACCGCGCGAAACGGCATAGAGGCCGCCATGCAACGCACAGAGCCGACGATTTGCCGCCTTTGCAGCGCATTCTGTCCGATTCTGGTCTCGTTCGAGAATGGCCGTCCGGTCAAAGTCGTCGGCGACCCCGAAGGCGCCTATGAAGGCTATACCTGCCCGAAAGGGCGGGCCTTGCCGGAACTCTACAATGATCCACGACGCCTTCTTACCAGTCAAAAACGCCAGCCGGATGGATCATTCGCGCCGATAAGCTCGGATCGGGCGATTGAGGAAATCGCCGAAAGACTCCAGGAGATGGTCGACGAACACGGTCCAAGATCGGTCGCGGCCTATTTCGGAACCGGAATCCTGACGACCTTTTTCGGCGCGGCGATGTCCGGCTATTTTCTCAAAGCGCTCGGCTCGCCGATGCTGTTCGACGCGAGCTCGATCGACAAACCAGCCGAAAAGATCGCGCTCGCCCTGCATGGACACTGGCATGCCGGCTCCCAGAGCTTTGAGTCATCCGACAGCTGGATCATCGTCGGCGCCAATCCGATCATCGCCAAGTCAAACGGCGCGCCGACCCACAATCCCGGCATGCGCTTAAAACAGGCCGTCAATCGCGGCATGAAGCTGATCGTGATCGATCCGCGGCGAACCGAAACGGCCAAGCGCGCCCACATCCATCTACAGCCGCGGCCGGGAGAGGACCCGGCCATATTGGCGGGCATCGCCAATATTATTTTATCGGAGGCGCTCTACGACGCGGAATTCGTGGAGGAAAACGCAGTCGGGCTCGCAGCGTTGAAGGCCGCGGTCGCGCCGTTCACGCCGGACTATGTCGCGCACCGAGCCGACATTCCTTCTTCGCAATTGATCGAGGCGGCGCGCAGCTTCGCAAAGGGCAAGCGCGGCATGGTCTCGTGCTCCACGGGACCGAGCTTTGCAACCCACAGCAATCTCTCCTTTTATCTTGGGCTTTGCATCAATACGCTCTGCGGACGATGGGCCCGGCCCGGCGACCGCCTCGCCTGTCAGAACATATTGCTGCCCGCCTATTCGCCGCGCGCCGAGCCGCGCGCGCCTTATTCACTCTTCAGCGACGAAGTCATGCGCGCAACCGGGCTGCGGCGGTCGGTCGCCGGCATGCCGACGGCGGCGCTCGCCGATGAAATTCTGTATGATGGGCCGGAGCGCGTGCGCGCCCTGATTTCCGTCGGCGGAAATCCTGTCAGCGCCTGGCCCGATCAGCGCAAGACGGAAGCCGCGCTTGGCAGGCTCGACCTGCTGGTGCAAATGGACGTGTTCATGTCCGCGACGGCGCGCCGGGCCGACTATGTCATCGCCGGACCGATGGCGCTTGAAGCGCCTTACACGACCTATTTGGCGGAAATGGTCAAATATATAGGTCCCGTGCGCGGGATGGAAATTCCCTGGGCGCAGTATGCGCCGGCGCTGCTCGGCGCGCCGGAGGGATCGGACGTCGTCGCCGAGCACGCCTTCTTCTTTCGCCTCGCCAAAAAGATGGGCTTGCAGCTCCATTGGGCGAATATCCAGTCCATCGGCAAACATGAGGAGAGTCCGACGCGAACGGGCGCCTTCGACATGAACCACGAACCCTCGCTCGACGAGATGTGGGAGCTTTTGACAATCGACGCCCGCATCCCCTTGTCGGAGGTGAAGAAATATCCGCATGGAAAAATTTTTGATCTCGACGTCCGGGTCGAAAACCGAGACCCCGGATGCGCCGACAAACTGCAACTCGGTGACCCCATGATGATGCAGGAGCTCGCCGCGGCGTATGCGGAGGAAAATTCGAGCCTGAAATCTGCCTTTCCGTTTCAATTGGTCAATCGGCGTCTCAATCACTACAACAATTCGCAATTGATCAGTCTGCCGTCGTTCTACAAGCGCAAGCCCTATAATCCGCTCTATGTCCATCCGGACGATATGCGCGAATTGGGTCTCGTCGAGGGGCGGACGGCGCGGCTCCATTCAAAATCGGGAAGCGCGCTCGCTGTCGTTGAAACCGACCCGACGCTCCGCCGCGGCGTCGTCGCGATGAGCCACGGATTCGGCGGCATGGGCGCTGAAAGCGAGGCCGATCCGAGAATTGCGGGCACGAATGTCAATCTGCTGATTTCGCAGGACGAAGCCGATCCGATAACGGGGCTTCCGCGCATGAGCGCCATTCCGGTTTCGATAGAAGGCATCGCCTAATATCAACCAGCATTGATTGTGACTCACGGGCGCGCGATGTCATCCTGGGGCGGCCCGTCAAGGCCGAACCTGGGATGACAAGCGAATGCACGGGTCATGGCCACTGCAGGTCGTACAAAGCGCATTCCGAAAAGTGTAAACCGGTGTTCGGAACAACAAGGCGACCAAACAAAATCCAGCGCCGCGCCATCGATCCGAACGGATCGCGCAACGCGACAAATGGAGTCGAGGGCACTACTGTGTTCCCGCCGACGTCTTTACGAGATCGTCGATCAACCGCCAGCCCTTTTGTCCGGCGCCCTGTGGATCTCCCGGTATGTCATGGTAGCGGACATAAACGGGCCGATTTTGATAGGCCCATTGCTTGGAGCCGTCATCACGAATGATGGGGGTCCAAAGACCTATCGTCGCGGCGTCATCGCCCGCCGGCACCGGCGGCCAGGCCGAAGCGCATCCACGATTGCAATTCGATTTTCCTGGCTTGTCTCCATCATACACATACAACGGAAAGCTCCCCGGAAAGCTGACATAGGTCCATCGCCCGTCCGGCTTTTGTATCAGCGCGACCTCGACGGGATTTCCAAGCTCCGGTCGAATCTCCTCAGCAAGGACTGGCGCGCTGGATAATAGGCAGAGCGCCATGCAAGCATGGAGCCTGATCGATTGAGTTCGCATAAGTCGCCTCCGCAAATGCCGCAGCATGCAAGACGCGTCCGAGCCCCAGGACCGCCTGTCGCCGCCGCGGCTTGAAGGTTCAGTTGGCAGACTTCGGGAAGCGCCGCTTCCGAATGGGCATGGCTCTAAGCCTACACCAGGCGCCCCACGAATCGCCATGAAAAATGTGACGGCGGAAAGCCGCAGGGATTTTCGTAAACCCCGCATAATTGGCGAGGTCGCGCGGCGCCGCCGCGGCGCCTGATCTTCAATGTTAGAAGGCCTGATTGATGCGCCAGATATATTGAAAAGGCGCGCTCGCCGGGCGTTTCAGCTTCAACGAAAAGCCGGAGCGCACAGATATCGCGGCTGCGGCGGCGAGCCCCGTTATCGCAGCGGCGCCCGCGCCTTGTCCCGCGTTGAAGGCGAAGGAAAAGCCTGCGCCAAACGCGGCGGCTTCACACCCGCCTAAACTGATCGAGACGCCTTGCCACGATATATCGACGAAGCGTTCTTTCATTGTTCGACCATATCCTGCGATCGCTTTGGCAAGCTCGGCTTTCTTGACAGCCAACGTGAATTCAGGATCTTTCGAAGAGATGATCTCAAGATATAGGCCGTTCAAGGCCTGTTTAAATTGTTCGAATTCGTCGATCCTTTTATATTTGAACTCGAAAAGTTCCGCCATTGGACAATCCGTCTGCGGCAGCGGAAAGCATTGCTCCAGATCCAGAATCAACCCGCGCCTGGCGGCTTTTTCCTCTTTCGGAATCTGCGCGCCAAGCGCGGATGCAGGAACAATCGCCCATTGGCCCGGCTCGCGCGCTTCAAGAAAACGAAACATTTCGAACGTCTCGTTGTGATCGCCGACCGGAATCGCCGCGCTTCTCGTTTGAGAGTCGGCATAGTCGGGCGTCGACTCCACGACTTCCAGAAAGCTATAATCGTCGCAGACAGCAAGATCTGGCTGTTGCCGCTTTTTGAAGTCCCAATTTCGTCCAGGCGCTGACATGTCGACCGGCAAGACGAGCCGATCGTAGAAGAGAGCATAGGCGTTTAAAAAGGCGCGAGGGATCGGTCGCAAATCATGGACGCCCCGGCTCGCCCAAGACTCCAGGATCGCGCCCCGTTCGCCGACGCGCAGAGGTCCCCGACCGCGTTCAAAATCATAGGAAAAGCGAGTCATTCATATCGTCTCTTCTGCCGCTTGTCGTTCCAAAGTCGGCGGACCGATGGCAAGACGCGCCGCCGCGCCGCGCCGTAACGGATAACGCGCGCGCCGCCAGACCTCTAAGCGCTCACCAGTTCGACAGACTGGATGGTGAAACTGCCTGCCGGCGCGGGCGCGCCCGCGATATCGATGGGCTGAAAGCGCAGCCGGACGTCGCCGCCCGAAGCCATGCCTTCCTGGGCTTGCCCCTTAAGCGGCGCCGTAAGATCGACGACGAAATCGAAGCGGCCGTCGTCGGCCATAGGACGACCGAAGAAACAGACCGTTCCCGCAAAATCTTCCGCCGCGCGCCCTGACGCGCCGCCCGCAGCGAAACCGATGACAAATATGTCAACGCCGGCGACCGCCTTCGCCTCGGGCCGCGAAACGCCCTTGAGGCGCGCAAGTATGCGCCGCGATTCAAAAGCCGCCCGCGGCAGCGTCAACGCCGATGGCGCGCTGAACGCCCGACGCTGAAAGAGTTCGTCAAGGGTCGCAGGCGCCTCGATCGCGACGCTGGTCGATCCGGCGACCACGATCGGCGTTTGGCTCGCGCCGATCGATTTCAGCTCGTTGGCGCTCAATTCCTCCTCCACGCGCGCCAGCGCCGTCGCGCGCGCCGCGCGCTCCTCCTCGGAGGGCTGCGACAAAACCAAGGCCGAGGCCTGGCCGGCCGACGGGCGAACTGTGTCGTAAGTATAGCCCAGGGCTTCGAAATCGGCCGCGCTCTCAGCGATAACCCGCGCGGGACTGCCTTGCTCGTCCACGAACATATTCGCGTAAATGCGAAGATCGGCGGGCGTTTTATTGCCCGCCCGCTGCCATTGCGCCCACAACCGATCGACATTGCAGTGGTGCAGCCAAAACAACGGGTCGAGAGGCGACAGACCATCGCCCATATGGCCCGCGCCGCCGCCGACAAAAATATGGGCGGTATTGTGCGGCGAGCCTTCGATCGACAGCCGAAAGGTCTCAAAGTCGGTCAGGCGCGACATCGCCTCAAGCATGTCGGGACGAAACGTGTTCGACAGCCGAAGCAAATCCTGTCCCTTGGCGAGGCCTCGCCGGCCCGTCGTCCGAATTGCGCCGAACATATGCGAGTCATAAGCGCCGTCGTCCTTCCAACGACCGACGTCGAGATCGCGCATGTCGAAGAGGGCGTCCGGTATGCGCCCGCCATTCAAAGACCAGTCCCAATAAGGCAACGCAAATGTCGGCTCGCCCAGCATCTCCGCGCAAATTCGCTCAAAAAACGCGAGATAATGCCGATGCCAGTGAAAGAAATCCTCCTCGCCATGCGGACAGTGATCGGCGTGAATGATCGCAAGCCGCCGCCAGTGTCGCGGATCGTCCGCGGGAAGCGCATGGAGCCTTTTCACAGCCAACGCATAGTCCTTGAATATTTTATGGCCCGAATCGAGCTTTGACGCATTTCGCCGAATGCGCAGCATCGGCGACTGCCCGCGGGCCGGGCCGGCGCCGGCGGCCGTCATCGCAACCGTCGCCGCGGCGGCGCCGTTGACGAAATCTCTTCTGGAGATCATCGACTCCCTCCCTCTCCTAAGCTCCATATCCCTTAAATCATTCAGCGAGGGACGCGACCGCCGCATCGATCCGTTCCCTGACATATTGTTGCGTGACGTCGATTGCAAAATTCTCTCGCGTGCAGCCGTTTTTTTCCTCAAGGAATCCCGCTCGATGGACGCCGAGGACCGCGCCGTCATAGCCGAATATAGGCGCGCCCGACGATCCGCTCTCCGTGTCGCAGCGATGGGCGAATTCAATGGGCCGTCCCCCAGCCCGTCGCCCAGGCCGGTCATAACCGATGACCTCGCACTGATCCGTCACGAATTTTGGTCCGCATTGCGCATGATGAAAGATCGTCAGTTCCTTGCGGCCGGGCGGCGCGACGTCGCGCGCGCGTCCTTGCGAGAACCGCGCCGGCGGCGGGCGCGCATCCGTCATGCCCGGCGTCGGCTGAAGCCGCAGCACCGCAAGATCGAGCTCGGGCAGCCGCTTTGCGCGCGCGCAGGAATATTCCCAAGGGATCGCGTCGCCATCCCATGAAAAATCGACGATCGCGCTTTCGCAGGCTTGCGGCGACCATGCGTCGCCCTGGCCGACAGGCGCGCCGCAATGATCGTTGGTCAGGAACAGCACGTCCTTGTCGCCGGCCCAGCCGATCACGACTCCGGAGCAGCACCAGTTCTCCCGCTCGCGGCCGGCGAAGATCATGCCGACGGAATCGCTGCGTTTCCTCCAAGCGTCCGTCAGGCCGCTTTTGTGGACCTCGCGCCAGGCCGGTTCGTCGCCAAAGATCGAATAGAATGGCTGATCGCGCTGCGCCGGAACAGCGACATATTCGGGAAAGCGGACGATCACGTCGTCCGCCTGCGGTCCGTCGGCGACAAGCTCGAAACTGAGACCCGCGAGATCGCCGAAACGGCGCGTCCAGACGGCGGATTTCGCGCCCGCGGCCTCGTTTCGCGCAGCGAGATGGGTCTTGTCGATGACCTGAAGCGGACGCGCCTCGATGTCGCGGATGACGAGGCGCCATTGCGCGGCGCGCCAATTGCTCACTTCGACGAAAAACCGAACATATCGGTAGGACTGAAGTCCTTCGAGCCGCGCCGGCTTGTCGCCCTTGCGCAGGACAATGGCAAGATCATTGCGGCGGATTCCGAAAGACGTGAGCGCCTCGGCCGGGGCCTGGCAGGACGGACCGCCTTCCTGCGCGAGGGCGCGGCCGCCGATCGTCAGCGCGCCGATGAAGACTATCGCCGCAAAGATCAGTTCGCGGCGCATGAAGCCTGCCCTTCCTTGCTCCAGGCGACCTCGCCGCTCAGAAGAAAATCGCGAATGTCGCCGAGCGCCAGCGTCTCTTCGCCGCCATCCTCGTAGGCTACTTTGACAAAGGGCGCGTCGTCCGAACTTCGGAACGGACCTTCGCTGCGGTAAAGATAGTCGCCGAGATTGCTGAGCGCGGCGGCGTCTTCGGCATAGTACCGCCCGGTGGCCGCGCTCGCAT
>JBFXBB010000134.1:0-7586 GCA_050183685.1 Amphiplicatus sp. | reverse complement strand
ACGCCCGCGCTTCAGGGGCTCGAAACATTCGACAGGGCCAGACAGCACAGCGTCGTCGATATCGCGGAATATGATTTCGGCGATCTCGGCTTCACCACGCTTCGCGCCAAGAACATCTTTTCCTATCAGCTGGATTGGGGGTCGTCCTCCTATGCGCTAGATGGCGTCGGCGGCACGTTGCTCGCGGTGATCAGCTCCACGGGGCGGCCGCTGGTGCAGACGCCTTCCTACAACCAATACGGGAATACCATTGTCGGCGATTTGGGCCAGCCAGTCAGGACGCTCACCGAGGAATTCCAGCTCCAGGGCCAGCTCGCCGATATGATCGACTGGACCGGCGGCTTCTATTACCAGAATTTCAAGCAGCCGACGGACCTTGATGGCATCTACAGCTTCGCCCGGTCCTTCAGCGGTCTTTTCGCGCCGGCCCAGCGCTGGGCCGCCAGCTACCCCTTCCGGAACGGCACGACAATTGTCGAGAAGGCGGGCTACGGTCAGGCGACGATCGACCTCGACAAGATCGGGATTCACGGCCTCAGCCTTACCGCCGGCTATCGCAAGACCTGGAACACGACCAGGACGGGCGAGATCAACGCGGTGCTCGACCCCGTAACGGGAACCTATTCCCCGGGGACGGAGCGCGTGGTTCCCGACGTCGAGTTCAAGGGCAACAACTACACGTTCGGCGCCAATGAGCAGATCACGCCCGACCTGATGGTCTACGTCACTCACAGCAAGTCCTTCGTCCCGGGCGGACGAAACACAACTATAGGTTGCGATGTTGCGCCGGGCTGCCAGGACGTTTATCAGCCGTCGACAGTGAAGAACTACGAGGGTGGCGTAAAATCCCAGTTCGATTTCCCCGGCGGCGGTCTGCGTCTCAATGCGGCCGTCTACCGCATGGACTTCACGAACATCCAGCAGGTCTTTCGTTTCTCTTCGGGAGCGACCAATCTCATCTATACTGGGAACGTCGCAGCCGCGCGCCTGCAAGGGTTCGAAATCGCATCCGATCTCGTGTGGAACAGGCTGAAACCGTCGCTCAGCTATTCCTTCACCGACGCGACATATAAAGAATGGATCGCGCCCGACATCAACAATGTGACATTGCCGGGCGAAGGCTTCCTGAAGGATCTGACGGACAACCCGTTCTGGAACGTGCCGAAACATGCGGTGCGCGGGACCATCCGGTATGATTTCGTCGACGACGCCGACACCGGAACGATCTGGGGGCAGCTCAACGGCTATTATCAGTCACGCCAATGGCATGTGCAGGCCGCCTATCGCGAGCTTCAGGTCGCGCAATTTTTCGGCCTGGGCGACGTGACCGACTATATCAGCCAGAAACCCTATGGCACGCTCGGGCTGCGGGTCGGCTGGGACAACATCGTCGGCTCGAATTTCAGCGGCGCGGTCTTCGTCAACAATCTGACCAACGTCACCTATTCGCAGGCCGGCAGCACCCGGTCCTATTCGACAGGCTCGACGGTGCGGCTCTACGCGCCGCCGCGCATGTGGGGCGTCAATCTGCGCTACGACTTCTAAAGAGATCGCCCGCGCGTCCGGGCCGGCGAAAGCCGGCCCGGAGATCGCGGCCTGAAACGGCGACATTGACGGAAAGCCCGGACAGCGCCCGAGAAGGCGCTGTCCGGGCTTTTTTTACGAGCCGGTTTTTTTTACGAGACTGAGCGCCGTGGAATCTTCGGCCATCGGCCGGGTGGCGGATATCACAATAACGTGATACAAAAATGGAGTGCTGTCCTAATCGGCGGTTTCCGAGGGCTGTCGGAACCGCCCGCTTTACGGGCTTTTGGACAACAATCGTCTTCAATTACAAACACTAAAAATAAGGAGGGGCGCTATGAGCATGATGGGGCGATTAAGCGTTGCGTCGCTGTTGACCTGTTTGTCGGCGGCTGGCTTGGGCGGCGCGCAGGCCGCCGCGCAGGAGGGCGGCGTCGAAAGGATCGTCGTGACGGCGCAAAAACGCGCCGAGGACATCAACAAGGTTCCGCTCGCCATCACGGCGGTCACCGGCGAGACGCTGGAGCGGCGGCGCATCGAGGAGCTTCAGCAGCTTCGCTTTATCGATCCCAGCCTGAATTACCGCCAAAGCACGGGGCCTCAGGCTTCGGGCTTTTTGGTGCGGGGCGTCGGCACGAGCAGTTTTTCGCTCGGCATCGAACAGAGCGTTTCGACCGTCGTCGACGGCGTGGTGCTGTCCGACCCGTCCTCGGCGATCGACCTGACGGATCTTGAGCGGGTGGAGGTCCTGCGCGGGCCGCAGGGCATGCTGTTCGGCAAGAACGCCTCGGCGGGCGTCGTCTCGATCACCACCCATGATCCCGAGCTTGGCGAATTCAGCGGGCGCCTGCGCGGCTCGGTCGGCACGCGCGAGGATTATCAGGCGCAAGCCGTCGTCAATGCGCCGATCTCGTCGACGCTCGCCTTGCGGGTGAGCGGCAGCTACCGCCATCTGCAAGAGAGCGCCTTCAATCGGTTCAACAATCAGCCCGTCGACCCGACCGACATCCGTTCCGTGCGCGTCAAGCTTCTCTGGCAGCCGAATGACGACCTCAAAGCGGTCCTGTCGACGAACTACTCTTACTCCAAATATTTCTGCTGCGGCGTCGTCTGGATAAACGACATTCCCGGCTATATCGTCGACTATGCGAACAATCTCTATGGCGTTGTTCCGGGGCTCGACAACACCGATGTGGCCTTCGACCATCAGCCGGAGGGCAAGGCCCGGATTTTCGGCGCGTCGCTAAAGGTCGATTATAAGCTCGGCGACTACACCCTCACATCCGTCACGGGCTATCAGGAATCGCATCGTCTCGGCCTTATCGACGCCGACCAGCACGCCTTCGATTATCTGAGCTTCGGCGGTCAGCCGCTTGATTACCGCAACGTCTCCGAAGAACTGCGCATCGCCTCGCCGACGGGCGGAGTCTTCGACTATGTGGCCGGCGTCTATTATTATACGGCCCATCTAACGCAGACGGGTTTTCTCGCAGGGTACTTTCAAAGCAAGACGCCAGCCCTCGCGATGCCGACGCCGAAAACGACTTTGTTCAGCCTGGCGAATTTCACAGACAACAAATATGACAGCGTGGCGCTGTTCGCCCAGGGAAACATCCATCTGACCGACCAGTTGTCCATCGTCGTCGGTGGTCGTTACACCCATGACGAAGTCTCCCTGTTCGCCGACAGGAATGCGCTGGTTCCGGGAAGCGTGCCCTTCAACCCGCCGCTTACCACGACGCAGTCGGTGGAAGGAGACAACTTTTCTTGGCGCGTCGGACCGCAATTCCAAGTGACGCCGGACGTCATGGTCTATGCCAGCGCCGCCCGCGGCTACAAAGGACCGGGGACGAGCGGATCCCAGGGAGCGCTGATAAACGCCGAGATCCCCATGACCTACGAGGTCGGCGCGAAGGGCAGGGTCTTTGATGGGAATTTGCAGTTCGCCGTGAATTACTATCATAGCAATTTCAAGGATTTTCAGGCGCAGGTCTTCGACCCGAACATCCTCGCCACGGTGCTCAAGAACGCCGGAGAGCTGGAGACCCAGGGCGTTGAGCTCCAATTGCAGGGCCAGGTGACGCCGGAGCTGACGCTCGGTTTTAGCGGCGCCTATATCGACGCGGAATACAAGGACTTCGCCGGCGTCGCCTGCTACTTTAGGCAGCCGGAGCCGCCCTGCGGCCCGCCCTTCCCGGGCTCCAGCGCGCGGGTTTTTAACGCCGCGGGCCTCCGCCTCAACGGCACGCCGGAGTGGACATATTCCGCGACGGTCGACTATCGCCGGCCAGACCTGATTGAGGGCTTTGAGGTTTTCGCCTCGGCAAACTGGCTATGGCAGGACGACGTGGTTTATTCGGCCAATGGCGATCCCGGCACGCGGCAAGAGGCGTTCGGCCTCCTGGGCGGCGAGATCGGAATAGAACCACAGAACGGGGCGTGGCGACTTTCGGTCTGGGCGAAAAACCTCCTCGACAAGCGCTGGTTTTCGCAGATCGGCGCGGCGCCCATCCTGACGAACAATCCGGGCGGCTATTCCGGCTATCACAGCCCGGACGCGTTCCGGCGCGTGGGCGTGCAAGTCGACATCAAATTCTAGCGATCACAAGAGACCGGCGTTTAGGCGCGTTTTCCGGAAAACTGCGATCCGGTTTTCCGGAAACAAAAGCCAGAGCGGGGCCGCCGGCGCAGGGCGGCCCCGTTCCTTTTTGCGGTCGGGAAGCTCGGGGCGGTTTCGTCGCGAGACCGTCCGCGGCGGCCAACGCCTTGGGATTCTTCGGGATTTATGCTAGGACAGGCGCGCTGAGGGTGAAAGAAAAGACGGGAAGACAAAGAATGAATTGTAATCGTCGTGAAATGCTTGCGGGCGCTCTTGGCGTCGTTGTCTTGTCGGGCGGTTCTGCGCGGGCGGGCGAGACCCATTTGGTGAACATCCCGCAAACGAAGACGGCGTTTGTGCCGGACGAGTTGACCATCAAGGCGGGCGACACGGTGCGTTGGCGGAATCGCAGCATCATCGAGCACAGCGTGGTCTGCGATCCGACGCAGCCGCAAAAGCCGGAGAACAGCGCGCTTCCGGACGGCGCGAAGCCCTTTGACTCGGGCGTCTTCTCGGATGACGCGACCTTCGAACACGCCTTCACCGTTCCTGGAACCTATGTCTATTTCTGCCGCGAGCATGAGCTCATGGGCATGGTCGGCAAGGTGATCGTGACCAAGTGAGGCGCGGGCTCTCGCCAGGATGCTGAGAAGGCGGACGCTGATGAAGGTGTTCAGGGGCCTGATCGTTCCGGAGACCGCCGCGTCAGCAATGAGTAACCCGCCTCCGGCATTTCCGCCTTGCGCCCGAAGAAGCGGTCGAAATCCTCGCCGCTCGCCGAATGCGGTCGAACGCATAAGGTTCGCGGGAGAGGACTTGTGCGCATGACTGAGGAAGTTCGTCGTCTGATCGACAAGGAGGCGATCCGCGACCTCCTCTGCGCCTATTGCCGTTCGATCGATCGTCGGGACATGGCGTTGTTGCGGTCGCTCGTCCTGCCCGATGCGCAGTTCGACTATGGCGTCTTCAGCGGGACGGCGAGCGAGTTCGCCGACTTTGCCGGGCGCGCCTTGGCGAATGTCGGGCCGACGCATCACAATCTCACCACCGCGATTATTCGGGTCGAGGGCGATATCGCGGAGAGCGAGAGTTATTGCATCGCCGTGCATGGCGAGGTCCTGACGGAATCGGAGCTGACCGATCTCGTCGTCTATCTCCGTTACATCGACAGTTTTGTCCGCCATGACGGCTTATGGAAAATTGCGCGGCGGCTCGTCATCTATGACTGGAACCAGAATCCGCCGAAGACGGCGCTCTGGGACGGCCCGCGCCACAAGGCCTATCGCCCGCGCGGCGGCGTCAAGGCGGACGATCCGAGCCAGGAGCGGTTTTTCCTCTGAGGGCTCTGTCGACCGAGCGCGGTAAAGGTGCTGCCGGGAACGCCCATGGAAAATCAGGCTAGGCGCCAACGATTTTTCCGCGGACTCGAACCTCTTCGCCTGTTGGCGCATTTGGGACTCAACGCTCAAAACACCCGAAAAAATACCAACAGATTGTTGGCGTTTGGAGAGATGCAAAGGGGGGGACAAGCTTGGAACCGGCCTCACCACAATTCCATGTTTTTAAGGTATTTTTAGATGCGCCTGGACACGAGCGGCCGGCGAATGGTGCCCAGAAGAGGACTCGAACCTCCACGCCTTGCGGCACAGGTACCTGAAACCTGCGCGTCTACCAATTCCGCCATCTGGGCAGCGTCTTGGGGAGCGTCCCCTTAAGGCGCGGGCGGCGGCCTTGTCAATGAAACGCCGGCCGCGCCTCATTGTTTCCAGCCCGGAATTCCGCTAGGTCCCCGCCCGGAAGGCGAGGAGGAGGATGCGCGATGGCGCAAAAGCTCGCGGTCGTTTTTGGCGGATCGGGGTTTCTCGGCCGGCATGTCGTGCGCGAACTCGCCGCGCGCGGCTGGCGCGTCAGGGCCGTCATGCGCCGCCCGCATCTTGCCCTCCAGCTCAAGCCGATGGGCGTCGTCGGCCAGATCCAGCTCGCGCAGGGCAATGTCCGCTACCCGGCTTCCATCGAAAAGGCGCTCGCCGGCGCCGACGCCGTCGTCAATCTCGTCGGCATTTTGCATCAGTCGGGCGCGCAGCGTTTCAGCGCGGTGCAAGCGGCGGGCGCGCGCCTCATCGCCGAAAGCGCCGCCGCGGCCGGCGTTAAGAGCCTCGTTCATGTCTCCGCGATCGGCGCCGACCCCGAAGCCCCGAGCCTTTACGCGCGCGCCAAGGCCGCGGGCGAGGCGGGCGTCGCCGCGGCGCTCGCCGCGGCGACGATCCTGCGCCCCTCGATCATTTTCGGGCCGGACGACCATTTCTTCAACCGCTTCGCCGCGCTCGCGGTCTCGACGCCGGCGAGCCCGCTGCCGCTTTTCGGCGGCGGGCGGACGCGGTTTCAGCCCGTCTATGTCGACGATGTCGCGGACGCCGTTTGCGAGGCGCTCGCGCGTCCCGACGCCGAGGGCCGGCTCTACGAACTTGGCGGCCCGCGCGTCTACACGTTCCGTGAGCTGATGGAATTGATGCTCGCCGAGATCGGGCGCAGGCGCCCGCTCGTTCCGATTCCTTTCGCGCTTGCGCCGCTTGTCGGCCTTTTCGGCGAGCTCGCGGGCGCGCTTCCCTTGATCGATCCGCCGATCACGCGCGACCAGATAAAACTCTTGAAGCGCGACAATGTCGTCAGCGAGGGCGCGCTGACGATCGGCGATCTCGGCCTGAAGCCGGCGACGGTCGAGGCGATCCTGCCGACCTATATGACGCCCTATCGGAAATACGGGCAATTCGCAGAGAGATTGGCGTAGGGCTGAGCGTTGGTTTGATCCTTCGGCGACTATCGCCGATAGCCGTCCGGATTGTCGCGCTGCCAGCGCCAGTGATCGGCGCACATCGCATCAAGGGATTTTTCCGCCTTCCAGCCGAGCAATCGTTCGGCTTTGTTCGGATTGGCGTAGATTTCGGCGATGTCGCCGTCGCGGCGGGGCGCGATTTCGTAAGGAATGTCGCGATTGCAGGCGCGCTTGAAGGCGGCGACCGCTTCGAGCACGGAATAGCCGCGCCCGGCGCCGAGATTGACGTCGATCGCGCCCCCGCCTGCCTGCGCCAGATGGTCGAGCGCGGCGACATGGCCGCGGGCGAGATCGACGACATGGATATAGTCTCTGACGCCGGTTCCGTCCGGGGTCGGATAATCGTCGCCGAAGACCCGCAATTTCTCGCGCCGGCCGACGGCGACCTGCGCGATGAAGGGGAAGAGATTGTTCGGAACCCCGTTCGGGTCTTCGCCGATGCGGCCCGAGGGATGCGCGCCGACCGGATTGAAATAGCGGAGATTGCAGACGCGCCAGCGCGCATCGGCGCGGGCGACGTCCTTCAGCATCTCCTCGATGAACAGCTTGGTGCGGCCGTAAGGGTTTGTCGGTCCGAGCCGGCCGGTCTCGTCGACGGGACTCTTGTTGAGGCCGCCATAGACCGTCGCG
>JBFXBB010000133.1:0-7657 GCA_050183685.1 Amphiplicatus sp. | reverse complement strand
ATCAGGGCTACCGGCTGATGATCGACCGCCTTTACCGAAGCGCCCAAAACCGAAATACCCCGAAGGGAGCGCGCAAATGAGCGACGACAGGCTGAGGATCGCCATCCAGAAATCGGGCCGTCTTTCCGACGGCAGCTTCGAGCTTTTGAAAAGCTGCGGGCTGTCGGTTTCGCGCGGCCGCGACAAGCTTTACGGACGCATTGAGGAAATGCCGATGGACGTCCTTCTCGTGCGCGACGACGACATCCCGGCTTTTGTCGCCGACGGCGCCTGCGATATTGGCATTGTCGGAGAAAACGTCGCCGAGGAGGATGCGCTGACGGCGCCGCGCGCCAGTCCGGCGACGCTTGTCAGGAAACTTGGCTTTTCGCGCTGCCGGCTTGCGCTCGCCGCGCCGAAGGAGGCCGCATTTGACGGCCTTTCCTCGCTTTCAGGCAAGCGAATCGCGACCTCCTATCCGGGCTTGACGCAGCGCTTTCTTTCGGACGCGGGCGTCGAGGCGAGGCCCATCGCCATGCAGGGCTCGGTCGAGGTCGCGCCGCGCCTGCAAATCGCCGACGCGATCTGCGACATCGTCTCGACGGGCGCGACGCTCGACGCCAATGGCCTGAGACCCGTCGCGACGGTGCTCCAGTCCGAGGCTGTCCTGATCCGGAATGCGGCTCAATTCACGGCGCAAAAGCAGGCGATATTCGACGCCTTCCTTAAGCGCCTAGACGGCGTTCTCGCCTCGCGGGAGGCGAAATATGTGATGATGAATGCGCCCCGTTCGGCGCTCGCCGCGATCACGGCGGTTCTGCCCGGCGCGGAGGCGCCGACCGTCCTCGACCTCGCCGGCCATGAGGACCGCGTCGCCATCCACGCCGTCTGCCGGGAGAGCGTCTTCTGGACGACCCTTGAAAAGCTCAAAAGCCTCGGCGCGAGCGCGATCCTCGTCCTGCCGATCGAGAAGATGATGGCGTGAGCCCCCGGCTTTCCATCGCCGTTCCAGCGCGCTATAGGCCCCGTTTCACCGGAGGCGTTTCCATCTTGCGGGGAGCGGGCAAAAACAGGGCTGCGGTAGCTCAGTGGTAGAGCACTCCCTTGGTAAGGGAGAGGCCGAGAGTTCAATCCTCTCTCGCAGCACCATTGCATGGGCCTTGCCCGCTGTCCTTGACGGGTCGCGCCGCGCGCTTATGGTCCGCCGCCATGTCTGAAAAGCGCGCGCCGATGAGTGGTCCGAAACCTGCCGCACAATCGCCCGACGACAAGACCAGAAGGAAAGCGGCCCGCGAGGCGCGTCTCGCCGAGGCGCTGCGCGTCAATTTGCGCAGGCGCAAATTGGGAAGCCAGAAGTCGGAAGACGGAAATCGGAAAGAGTAAGGTAGCAATATGAAGCTGTTACGACGTTCGATTTCCGATTTCCGATTTCCGATTTCTGGATTCTGATGCAATGGACAGGCTGGCGATCATCGGCGGACGGCCGCTTTTCGGCGAAATTCCGATCAGCGGCGCGAAGAATTCGGCGCTGAAGCTGATGGCGGCCTCGCTCCTGACCGACGAGGCGTTAACGATCGCCAATGTCCCGCGGCTCGCCGATGTCGATATGCTGCTGCGTCTCCTCAACCAGCATGGCGTGACGCATCGCTTCGAGAACGCTGACCTGATCCTGCGCGCGGCCGCGATCGCCTCGACCGAGGCGCCATATGATCTCGTGCGAAAAATGCGGGCCTCTTTCAATGTGTTAGGGCCTATTCTTGCGAGGGAAGGCAAGGCTAAGGTGTCCCTCCCTGGCGGGTGCGCGATCGGCGCGCGTCCGGTTGATCTGCATTTGAAGGCGCTCGCCGCGATGGGCGCGACGATCGATCTCGACGAGGGCTATGTCGTCGCCGAAGCCAAAAACGGGCTGCGCGGCGCGCGGATCGATTTTCCCTTCATATCGGTTGGCGCGACCGAACAGGCAATGCTCGCCGCGAGCCTCGCCCGCGGCGAGACGGTTCTTTCAATCGCCGCGCGCGAGCCCGAGATCGCCGATCTCGCCGAATGCCTCGTCGCGATGGGCGCGACGATCGAGGGCGCGGGGACGTCGACCATCCATATTCAAGGCGCGCGGCGTCTCGGCGGCGCCGCCCATAAGGTGCTGCCGGACCGCGTTGAGATCGGCTCTTACGCAATGGCCGCTGGGGTGGCCGGCGGCGAGCTCTTCCTCAAAAATGCGCGGCTCGACCTGCTTGGCGCCGCGGTCGGGGCGCTCGAAGAGGCAGGGCTCCTTATCGCCGAAGCCGATGGGGGGGTGCGCGTCAAGCGCGCGGGCGAGCGGTGCCGGGCGGTCAATATCGTCACGCAGCCTTTCCCCGGCTTTCCGACTGACCTCCAGGCCCAGTTCATGGCGCTGATGGCGACTGCGGATGGGGTCTCGGCCATCAAGGAGACGATTTTCGAGAACCGCTTCATGCATGCGCCCGAACTCGCCCGCATGGGCGCGAACATCGCCATTGACGGCCAGATTGCGACCGTCAGGGGCGTCAAGCGCCTCAAAGGCGCGCCGGTCATGGCGACCGATCTCAGGGCCTCGATGAGTCTCGTGCTGGCGGGCCTCGGCGCCGAGGGACAGACCATCGTCAACCGCGTCTATCATCTCGACCGCGGCTTTGAGCGGCTCGAAGAAAAGATCCAGCGCTGCGGCGCGCTTGTCGAACGGGTGAGAGGATAATGCGCGATGGTCGATCCTGACCGCTATAAGCCGCTCCGGCTCATCGCCGCCGACGCCGACGATCTCGGCGTGTTGTCGGCTTGCTTGCAGGACGCGGTCGCGAAAGTCGGGGACTTCGCCTGGCTCCCGGCCGAGCGCCGCTTCGCCTTTGTCGCGAACCGCTTTGTCTGGGAGCTTGACGGCGGCGCGAAGGGTCCGTTCTGGCGAACCCGCGCGGGCGCGCATTTCAACGACGTCAAATCTGTCCAGCACATCAATATCCGCAATAACGCCAAGGATGCGGTCGTCGAACTCCTCGCGATCCGTTATGAAAGACGCGAAGACAGTCTCGACGCGATTTATCTCGATTTCTCGGGGGGCGGCGTCATCCGTCTCGATGTCGAGGCGGTGAACGCTGAAATGCGCGATCTTTCGGGGCCCTGGCGCGCCCATTCAAAGCCGGCGCATGACTGACATGGCCAAGCGCTTGAAAAGCACCGACCCTGATTTCGACGGCGCCTTCTTGGCGCTTGTCGAGTCGCTGCGCGAAGAGGCCGATGATGTGGCGGCCGTCGTCGCCGCGATCATCGCCGAAACGCGCGCGGGCGGCATGGCCGCGCTCACGCGCCTGACCCGAAATTTCGACCGTTTCGACCTCAGTGAAGAAAATATCCGCGTCAGCGAAGCCGAAATGGCGGCGGCGGAGAAGGTCTGCGGCGCTGCGGATCTCGAAGCGCTCGATTTCGCCGCCGCGCGCATCCGCGCCTATCACGAAAAGCAGCTTCCGGAAGATCATCTTTACACGGATGATATGGGCGTAACCCTCGGTTGGCGCTGGACGCCGGTCGACGCGGCCGGTCTTTATGCGCCTGGCGGGCGCGCGGCCTATCCGTCAAGCGTTCTCATGAATGCGATCCCGGCGCTTGTCGCGGGCGTCAAGCGGCTTTGCCTTTGCGCGCCTGCGCCCGAGGGCCGCTTCAATCCGCTCGTTCTCGCCGCAGCGCGGCGCGCCGGCGTCAACGAGGTCTTCCGCGTCGGCGGGGCGCAGGCGATCGCCGCGATGGCCTATGGCGCGGGGCCGATCGCGCCCGTCGACATTATCGCAGGACCCGGCAACGCCTATGTCGCCGAAGCCAAGCGCCAGGTCTTCGGCAAAGTCGGAATCGATTCGATCGCCGGCCCGTCCGAAATTCTCGTCGTCGCCGATGCGGCGAATGATCCGCAATGGATCGCCGCCGATCTCTTAAGCCAAGCCGAGCACGATCCGTCCTCCGAGGCTATTCTCATCACCGATGACGCGGTATTCGCCGACAGCGTTGCGGCCGCTGTCGAGGCGCAACTTAAAACCACGGCGCGCGCGGCGATCGCCGCCGAAGCTTGGCGCAAGAATTCGGCGATCATCGTCGTCGAGACTCTGTCGCAGGCGCCGGCCTTGGTTGACCGCCTCGCGCCGGAGCATCTGGAGCTCGCCGTCGCAGACCCTGCGCCCTTGCTCAAGGCCGTGCGCCATGCCGGCGCGATCTTTCTTGGCCGCCATGCGCCGGAGGCGATCGGCGACTATGTCGCAGGACCCGATCACGTTCTGCCGACCGCGCGCGCCGCGCGGTACGCCTCGGGTCTATCCGTCCTCACCTTCATGAAGCGCGCGTCGATCATCGGCTGCGACGAAAAGGCGCTCGCGGCGATCGGGCCGGCGGCGGCGCGTCTTGCCGACGCCGAGGGCTTGCCGAGTCATGCGCAGTCGGTGCGGCTTCGCCTTAAAGATTGAGCGCCTCGCAATGTTACGCAAGCGTAATCCTTTGAAAGGGACAGGCGCGCGCATCTTGGCGTTATCATGGTCCGTAGGAACAGAGTTGTCCGATGAAACTCTTATGCGCCGTCGCCGCCCTGATGCTCGCCGGGTCGGCCGCCGCCGCCGAAACTACCGAAACCACCGAAGCGACGCTGACGAAGCAAGCGCACATGCTGCTCGACTCGCCCCCGCGCAACCAGATTGAAATGGTCAAAGGCGTTCCGGAAAGGGCCGGCGAGATAACGATCGTCGCTGCGAGCGAGCGCAAACCGCTCGGCGTTCTCGACGTCACATTCAAGGACGAAAAGCTTAATTTCAGCGTGACCGAGCCTCGGTCCTCCGCCGCGAGCGGCGTCGACGGGCTTGGCAAAAGAAGTTGACGGCGGAACGCCTCGCGCCGGTAATTTAGTCCCCGTGGGGAGTATCCGTATAGGAATCGAAAAAATTAAATTTGCGGCGCCCGCTTGCATTTGATCGGCGGCGGCCGCAAATTTCGCTGCGCCGATAGGAAAGCGCGGGGCGATGCGATTGCCCCAGCGGATTCTCCCGGAGCGCGGAGATTTTGTCATGAAAATGGCTTTCTTCGCCGGCTTGGTTGTCGCGCTTGCCGTAGCGAGCGGCTTTGCGAACGCGCAAACGGCCGATCAAGCGGCCGATCAAACGGCGACGACGGAACGCGCCGAGGCGCAATTACGACAGCCCGCACGCGCGACGACGAAAATGGTTCAGGGAAAATATTTGAGGTCCGCGGCGATCTCGGTCGTGGCGGGCGACGAGCGCCGAAAAACGGCCAGCGCGCTGGATATTACGTTTCTGCGTTAGCCCCGGACGTGACAGGTCCCGAACCGTTCCGCTCCGCGTTCCTGCGGCCGTCTTTCGTGACGCCTCGTTTTGCGAGGCTCCGCAGGATGAGGCTATGGAGAATAGCGAGTCAGATTCTCAAAATGAGGCCTTGCAAATGCGGAAAAGCCTAATCCCAAGAAGCGCCCCGCCGGGCCGCATCACGGGGGAAGTGGGCGGTCGCGCTTAAAATCCGTAAATCAAATTCATCCGAAGCGTCGTGTCGGTGTTGAAGCGGCCGGGCGGCGGATCCGTTTCATAGCGATAGAGGAACGACACGCCCGTCGACAGCGTATCGGTGAGCGAAATCGTCAGAGCTGTTTTCGACATGAGCGTCGTGGTCGGGCTTGTCCAGGTTCCGTTCAAATCCTGCTCGAATTTAAGGCCGGCGCGGATGACCCAGTCGATCTCGTTCGAGGCGTAGATCGCGGCGCGTTTCTCGACCTCATTGCTGCCGTCGATTGGCGAATATTGATAGCCGGGCCCGGCCTCCGCCTTGATCTGCAGCGCGGGTTTGCGGACGAAGTAACGTCCGACGCCGAGGCCGCCGAAAATCTTGTAATCGTAGCCGGAGAAGGCGTCCTCATCGTAGGAAAATCGTCCGTAGGCGTAGGTGTTGTCTCCGAGCAGATAGTCGAGCTTGTAGGAACCGCCCCAGCGTTCCTGATTCTTGACGCCGCGCGACTTGCCGTAATCGAAATAGCCCGTGAGGCGATGGGTCATGGCGCCGATCTCGCGCCGGGCCTCGATATGCAGGCCGGCGGCCGCATTCTTCGAGTTGCCGGAAGAGACAAGGCCCGAGGCGACGGCCTTGCCCGCCCAGGGGCCGAGCTTCAGCCATTTCGGCGCCGCGCCCGGCGGAAAGTCGACGGCGTCGACCGAGGCGTCGAGCGACGGCGCCTTCTTCTCTGGCGGCGGCGAGGCTTTCACGGTCAGGATGTCCGACGTAACCTTGGCCGTGACCGCCGTCATCAGCGCGCGCGCATAGGCGTCGATCGCTTCGGCGTCGTCCGGATAGACGCGCCTCGCCGCGCTTGCGACGGCGGCGATCTCATTGAGCTTGCCGGTCTCGGCGGCGGCGTCGAGCATCGCCCGGACCGGCCCGGTTTGGGCGAAAGCCGCCGTCGGGGCGAGGCAGGCGGCGGCAAGGACGAAACGAATCACGCAACACTCTCCAAATAGACCCTAAGCGCCCTGCTTTGATAAAATCGAATCGGCCCTGCCGGGCAACCCGCAACGCGGCGGGCGGGATGACACATGCGCCAGAGCGCACCATAGTGGATCGTCCTTAACGCCCCGCTCCGATGAACGACGCCGCCCCCAGCGAAATGAGGATCGCCAAGATCGATCTAGATGAGCGCAGCCTTGCGCGCGCCACCGCCGATATCGAGCATGAGCGCAAGGTTGCGATTTACGATCTTCTTGAGGAGAATTATTTCGAGCCGCTCGGGGCGGGCGCCGGCCCTTTCACGCTCACGCTTTCAATCATTGAGCGCCGGCTCGTTTTGGACGTCCGGCGCGAGGATGGCGCGCCGGTCGGCCAAACGCATCTGTCGCTGACGCCTTTGCGCAAGATCATGAAGGACTATTTCATGCTTTGTGAGAGCTATTATAACGCGATCCGCAATGCGGCGCCGGCGCAGATCGAGACCGTCGATATGGCGCGCCGCGCGATGCATAATGAGGGATCGGAAATCCTCGCCGAGCGGCTGAAAGACAAGATCGCGATCGATCAGAACACCGCGCGGCGGCTCTTCACCCTCATTTGCAGCTTCCATATGCGATAGGCCGTCGTGGTGAAATCGGTTCTTTTCGCCTGCAACATGAATTCGGTGCGCTCCCCTATGGCCGCCGCGCTTCTAAAGGCGCGCGCGGGCGATCGGCTCATAATCGATTCGGCCGGCGTTTACGAAGGCGGGCCGGACCCCTTTATCGAACGGGTCCTCGCCGAGATCGGCGTCTCGCTTGGTCGTTGCGAACCGAAGGCGATGCGCTGTCTCGACCTTTCCCGTTTCGACCTCGCAATCGCGTTGACGCCCGAGGCGGCCGCCGAGGCGCGCCGCTTTCTGCCCCGCGAAAAGATCGAATATTGGCCGATCGACAACCCGTCCGACACGCGCGGGAGCGAGGAGGACATCCTCGCCGCCTATCGGGCCGTGCGCGACGAGCTTCGGGCGCGCCTCGCGGCGCGCTTTCCGGAACTTGATCAAAAGCCTTGATTTTGACGCCCGGCGCGATCATTTTCCCGGCTTCGCTGGCCGGGGCCGGCCCTATTTTTATCGGAATTCGCCCGGCGTCGTCCCGGAGGGCGATGCGGCGCTCGAGGAGCGGATGGCGAAAGAAGAACTCCTGGA
>JBFXBB010000132.1:0-7765 GCA_050183685.1 Amphiplicatus sp. | reverse complement strand
AGAGGCATTGCCCGTTATGGAGACGATTCCGGGTCCAAGCACGGAGGCCTTGGCCGCGCGGTGCCGTGAACTGAACGTCCATGTGATTGTCGGCCTTTTGGAAGAGGAAGGGGGAAAGTTCTATAATTCGGCGGCGTTTGTAGGGCCGCAGGGTCTCGTGGGAAAGCACCGCAAGCTGCATCTGCCCAATGTCGGCGTCGACCGCTTCGTGAACCGCGGCGACCTTCCGCCAAGCGTGTATGAGACCGAAATCGGCAGAATTGGCATGGGTATTTGTTACGATTCCGCTTTCCCCGAACACGCCCGCGTTCTCGCGCTACAGGGCGCAGATCTCATCGTTAATATCACGAATGGACCGGAAGGCGCCGAATTCTGCGTCGAACATACGGCTTTGACGAGAGCGCGCGAGAACCATGTGTATTATGCCGCCATCAACCGGACCGGCGAGGAACGGGGAGTGACATTTTTCGGTCAAAGCAAAATCGTTCGGTATGACGGGGCGCCTTTGGCGGAAGGCAAGCCGTACGCTGAAGACATTCTTTATGCAGAGATCGAACCGGCGCTCGCCAGGGACAAACGATTGACGCTTGCGTCTGGAGAATGCGTGTCAGATGTGTTTAAAGACCGCCGGCCCGAATTTTACGGCATCCTTACCCGGCGCTGAGCGGGTCGTTGCGCGTTGTTCCTGCGGCGCGTGATTGCCCGGAAGGCCGTTCGGCGCCAAATGTCATGAGACAAGCGTTTTCAGGAAAAGCGGGATCCGGTTTTCCGCAAGAAAACGCGGTCAAACACTAAGCTAGATCATATGGCGATCAATCCGAGTTAAGAGCCCCCGCGGCCCATCCCCCGCGGCCCATCCTTCGTGACGGCGCTTCGCGCCTCCTCAAGATGAGGCCCATGCTTGTTGCAACAGTGCGCAGCCTCATCCTGAGGAGCGCCGAAGGCGCGTCACGAAGGACTGAGGAGCGCCGAAGGCGCGTCACGAAGGACTGAGGAGCGCCGAAGGCGCGTCACGAAGGATGGACCGCGCGCGCGCCGATCGAGATGAAGCGCTCGCCGCGCTAGGCGCCGCGTTCGAGCGCCCTGACGCCGGGCAGTTCTTTGCCTTCGAGCCATTCGAGAAAGGCGCCGCCCGCGGTCGAAACATAGGTGAAGCCGTCCGTCGCCCGCGCATGGTTCAGGGCGGCGACCGTGTCGCCGCCGCCGGCGACGGCGACAAGCCCCTTTTCCTGCGCGCATTTGGCCGCAAAACGCGCGGCCTCGACAGTCGCCGTGTCGAAAGGGGGCGTCTCGAACGCGCCGAGCGGCCCGTTCCAAACGAGCGTTTTGACTTCCGAGATCGTCGCCGCAAGGCGGTCGACCGAATCGGGGCCCAAATCGAGGATCATGTCGTCCTCGGCGATCGCACCGACCGCGGCGACCCTGTGCTCGGCGCCCGCCTCGAATTTCTTCGCGACGACGACGTCGACCGGCAGGATCAACGCACAGCCCTCTCGCTCCGCCTCGGCGAACACCGCGCGCGCGGTCTCGACATGACCCGGCTCGCAAAGCGACTTGCCGACGGCTCGGCCTTTGGCAAAAAGAAACGTATTCGCCATGCCGCCGCCGACCGCGACCATGTCCGCCTTGCGGACGAGGTTCATCAGCATGTCGATCTTTGTCGAAACTTTCGCCCCGCCGACGACGCAAAGAAGCGGACGGGCGGGATTTCCGAGCGCCGCCGTCAGATAATCGAGTTCCTTCTCCATCGCGCGGCCCGCCGCGTGGGGCAGCACATGCGCGAGCCCTTCGGTCGAGGCGTGGGCGCGATGCGCGGTGGAAAAGGCGTCATTCACGTAAAGGTCGCCATTTTCGGCGAGCGCCTTGACGAATTCAGGATCGTTCGCCTCCTCGCCCGGATGGAAGCGGGTGTTTTCAAGGAGCGCCACATCGCCCCCGATGAGGCGCGAGACCGCCTTTTTCGCGGGCGCGCCGATGCAGTCGGCGGCGAACTCAACCGGGCCGCCGAGGATTTCAGCAAGCTTCAAGGCGACCGGGCGGAGCGAATATTCCGGATTCTGGGCGCCGTCCGGTCGGCCGAGATGCGACAGGAGAATGACTTTCGCGCCCTTTTTCGACAATTCCGTGATTGTCTCCATCGACCGTTCGATGCGGGTCGCGTCGGCGACGGCGCCGTCTTTCATCGGCGTGTTGAAGTCGACGCGCAGGAGGACGCGTTTGTCCGAAACATCAAGACCGTCAAGCGTGGCGTAAGCCATCATTTCCCCTCTTTGCAACGCATAAACGTCGTCTCCGGCGCATCGCCCCATCGCATCCGAAGCATCTCCCCGTCGACGTCAAGCTCGACCTCCTCGACCGTCTCGACGCCTTCCGCCATGCAGAAAAGCTCAAGCTGATAGCCGCCTTCCGTGCCCTCCTCGACCTTGCCGACGCGGCAGCGATTTTCATAACCGACGAATTCGCCTTCCGCGAAGGCGACGGGCGCGGGATCGGCCGAGCCCGGCGCGACGCCGCAGTCCTTCGCCTCGCGCGCCCAGACGCCGTAATAGACGGGGGCTTCCTCCGGGATCAGCGGCGCCGTTTCCTCGCCGGGCGCGGCCGGCTCGACGGCGGGCTCGATCGGCTGATCCTCGATCGCCGGGCGACGATCGCAAGCGACGAGAAGCGCAAAAAGCGCGAAGGCGGCCGTCCTGACCATCCTGCCAAAAACACCGCGCGCGGCGCGCCGGTTCCTTCTAAAGGAGCTTGCCCATCGCGAGCGCGGTGTCCGTCATGCGCGTCGAGAAGCCCCATTCATTGTCATACCACGTCAGAATCCGCGCCAGCTTGCCTTCGAGAATCTGCGTTTGCGGCAGGGCGAAGGTCGAGGAATGCGGATCGTGATTGAAATCGGCCGAGACGAGCGGGCGGTCCGTATAAGCAAGAACGCCCTTCATCGGCCCGTCGGCCGCCTCGATGATGGCGTTGTTGATGTCTTCGACGCTTGTATCGCGGGACGGCGTGAAAACAAGATCGACGACGGAGACATTCGGCGTCGGCACGCGGATCGAGGAGCCGTCGAGCTTGCCTTTCAGGGCCGGGATCACAAGGCCGATCGCTTTCGCCGCGCCCGTCGAGGTCGGGATCGTCGACATCGCCGCGGCGCGCGCGCGATAAAGATCCTTGTGCAGCGTATCGAGCGTCGGCTGATCGCCCGTGTAGGAATGGATCGTCGTCATATAGCCGCGCTCTATGCCGACCGTCTCGTGAAGAACCTTGGCGACCGGCGCAAGGCAGTTCGTCGTGCACGAAGCGTTGGAGACGACGATGTCGTCTTTCGTCAGCTCCTTATGATTGACGCCGTAGCAGATCGTCTTGTCGGCGCCTGTCGCCGGCGCCGAGACAAGGACGCGCTTTGCGCCCGCCTTCAAATGCGCCGAGGCCTTCTCCTTGTCGGCGAAAATGCCGGTGCACTCATAAACGATGTCGATGTCGAGATCGGCCCAGGGAAGCTTTGCGGGATCGCGCTCGGCGAAGACCTTCATCGGTCCGCGGCCGGCGTCGAGCGCGTCGCCGCCCGTCTTCACCGCGATCGGAAAGCGTCCGTGCACGGAGTCGTACTGCAAAAGATGAGCGTTCGTCTCGACGGGGCCGAGATCGTTGATCGCAACGACGTCGATCCCGTCGCGGTCATATTCGACGATCGATCGCAAGGCGAGGCGGCCGATGCGGCCAAAGCCGTTAATGGCGATTCTCAAAGCCATGTCTTTCCTGTCTCCTAGTCGATAAGCGCCTTGGCGGCCTTGACGACCGCGTCGGCGGTGATTCCAAAATGCGCGTATAGGTCGGCGGCGGGCGCCGAGGCGCCAAAGCCCGTCATGCCGATAAAGGCGTCTTTCTTTCTAAGGAAGAGATCCCAGCCCTGCCGGATCGCCGCCTCGACGCCGATCCGCGGGGCTTTTCCAAGCGCCTTTTTCCGATAGTCCTCGGGCTGCGCCGCAAAGCGCTCGAAAGACGGCGCCGAGACGACGCGCGCGCGGATCCGCTCGCAAGCGAGCGCGGACTGCGCCTTGAGCGCGATTTCAACCTCGGAGCCCGTCGCAATGAGAACGACTTGAGGATCGGGCGCGTCGGCGAGAATATAGGCGCCCCTCGCCGAGAGATTGTCGTCCTCATGGGCGAGCCGCGCCGGCGCAAGGTTCTGGCGGGTCAGCGCAAGAACGCTCGGGCGCTTTTCGTCGGCGAGGGCGAGCGCCCAGCATTCCGCCGTCTCGATCGCATCCGCGGGCCGGTAGACGCAAAGCCCCGGAATGGCGCGGAGACTCGCCAGATGCTCGACCGGCTGATGCGTCGGCCCGTCCTCGCCGAGCCCGATCGAATCATGGGTCATCACGAAAATGACGCGCAGACCCATCAGGGCGGCGAGCCGAATGGACGGACGGCAATAGTCGCTGAAAACGAGAAAGGTTCCGCCATAGGGAACGACGCCGCCGTGAAGCGCCATGCCGTTCATCGCGGCCGCCATCGCATGTTCCCTGACGCCATAGTAAAGATAGCGCCCGGCGTAATGATCCGCTGACAGAATATCGAGGCCCTTGGTCTTGGTATTGTTCGAGCCCGTCAGATCCGCCGAACCGCCGATCGTCTCGGGAACGATTCGGTTGACGACTTCGAGCGCCATTTCGGAAGCCTTGCGGGTCGCGACCTTCGGCGGGTCCGCCGCAAGCGTCTTCTTATAATCGAGGATCGCGGCGTCGAGCGCTTCGCGATAGGCGCCTTTCATCGCTCCGTCGAAAACGCTCCGATGGGCCGAGCGGGAAAGCCGCGCGCGCCAGCGCTGGCGCTCGTCGCGGCCGCGCCGGCCATAGTCGCGCCACGCATCGAGGATCTCTTCGGGGATATCGAAAGGCGCGTGGGGCCAGCCAAGCGTCTTTCGCGCGCCGGCGATCTCTTCGGCGCCCAGGGGCGCGCCATGCGCCGCAGCGAGTCCCGCCTTTTTCGGCGCGCCGCGGCCGATGACGGTGCGGCAGGCGATGAGGCTCGGCCGGTCCGCGGCCTTCGCCTTTTCGATAGCCTTCGCGATCGCCTCCGGATCATGACCGTCGATGCGCGAGGCGGCCCAGCCCGACGCCTCAAAGCGCGCGACCTGATCGGTCGAATCGGCAAGGCCGACCGGCCCGTCGATCGAGACCTTGTTGTCGTCGAAGAAAACGATCAGCTTACGGAGCTTTAGATGGCCGGCGAGCGCGATCGCCTCCTGGCTGATCCCTTCCATCAGGCAGCCGTCGCCGGCGAGGACATAAGTGTGGTGATCGACGACATCCGCGCCGAAACGCGCCGACAGATGCGCTTCGGCGACCGCCATGCCGACGGCGTTCGCAAGGCCCTGGCCGAGCGGCCCGGTCGTCGTTTCGACCATCGGCGCATGGCCGTATTCGGGATGGCCCGCCGTCTTCGCGCCGAGCTGGCGGAAGCGCTTCAGCTCCTCGATCGTCATCCCCTCATAGCCGAGGAGATAGCCGAGCGCGTAAAGGAGCATCGAGCCGTGCCCGGCCGACAAGACGAAGCGGTCGCGGTCCGGCCAGTCGGGCGAGGCGGCGTCGAATTTCAAATAGCGCGTGAACAAGACGGTCGCGATCTCGGCGACGCCCATCGGCAGGCCGGGATGGCCGGAGCCTGCGGCTTCGACCGCGTCCATAGCGAGCGCGCGGATGGCGTTCGCCATGTCGGCGGTCGCCACGGCAGGGAGCGCCCCGGCGCGGGCGTGGTCGGGCATGACGGACCTCGAATGACGACGGAAAGTTACCCCACGGGTAAGGCGCTACATGCCAAGCAGGGTCAAGGGGGTCAAGCCTTCTCGCCGGCGCTCCCAACCAAAAGGTAAGCCGGCCCCCTGCTGGACAGGAAGCGCGGCGCTCCTCAGATTGGGCGCCAATCCCGAAGCGGAGGCGCCCATGTCGTCCCTCGAAGAGTCCGTGCAGTCGCTCAACGACGCGATCGACGCGCTCGCCGCCAGGCTTGAGGCGCGCTTGTCGGATCTTTCCCACGAATCGGATGCGGTCGACGCCGCCCGCCGCCAGGCCCGGGCGGCCCGTCTTCAGGCCGGCGCGGCCGCCGAGAGCCTCGCCGACGCCATCAGCGATCTCAAGGCGCTGCTCGCCGAAAGCGCCGACAAAAACAGCCCGTAAGTCAGGAGTAAAGCCGATGCCCGAAGTCAATGTCACCGTGAATGGCCGCGTCTTCAGAGTGACCTGCGACGCCGGACAGGAAGGAAGGCTGCAACAGCTCGCCGGCTATTTCGACCGGCATGTGACGCAAATGTCGCGCGAGCTCGGGCAAATCGGCGACGGGCGGCTGATGCTTCTTTCCGCGCTCACGGTCTGCGACGAGCTTTTCGAGGCGCGCCGGCGCATCGCCGATTTCGAGCGGGCGGGCGAGAAGCTCCCCGCCGAAACGGCGGGCGGCGCGAGCCGCCTCATCGAAGAGGCCGCGCAGCGCATCGAGGCGCTCGCCGCGCGGGCGAGCCGGGCCTGAAAGCGGCCATCCTTCGTGACGCGCCTTCGGCGCTCCTCAGGATGAGGCCTTCTCTTGTTGTAGTCTGCGCAGGCCTCATCCTGAGGAGCCTCGCGAAGCGAGGCGTCACGAAGGATGGAAGCGGGGGGGGGCGCCGATGACGATTGATCGCCCCGCGCGCTACCGCCGCCCGAAAAGCCGCTCGATGTCGGCGAGCTTCAGTTCGACATAAGTCGGCCGGCCGTGATTGCACTGGCCGGAATGGGGCGTCTTCTCCATGTCGCGCAACAGCGCGTTCATCTCCGCGAGTTGCAGGCGCCGCCCCGCCCGGACCGAGCCGCGACAGGCCATCGAGCCGCAAATCTCTTCGAGCTTTTCGCGCAAGGAAAGACCGTCGCCGATTTCCGCAAGGTCGTCGGCGAGCTTTCTGACGAGCGCGGCGATATCGGGATTGCCGATGAGGGCCGGCGTCTCGCGGACGAGGATCGCGCCCGCGCCGAAACGCTCAAGGACGAGGCCGAGCTCGGCGAATTCATCCGCCCGCGCCGCGACGCGCTCGGCCTCGTCGGCGTCGAGTTCGACGATTTCGGGGATCAAGAGGCCCTGGCGCGCCACGCCGCCCGATGCGAGGGCCGCCTTCATCTTCTCATAGACGAGACGCTCATGCGCCGCATGCTGATCGACGATGACCAGCCCGTCCGCCGTCTGCGCGACGATATAGGTCTCATGCAACTGCGCGCGCGCCGCGCCCAGCGGGAAGTCCTCCATAGGCGGCGTTTCAGGAGTCTCGGCGCGGGCGGACGGCGCGGCGAGGCCCTCAAAGGCCCGCGCGCGGTCTTCAAGCGCCGAGCCCGCGCGCCCCGCGTCAAGCGCGCGCGCGCCGCGAAAGGGATTGGGCGCGGGCGCAAGGCCAAGAGCGCCCGCCGGCCGCATCCGGCCGAGCGCAAAGCCCGCCGTCGTCGTCGCGGCGCGATGGCCGGCTTCGGCGAGCGCCGCCCTAAGCGCGCCGACAATGAGGCCGCGCACGAGGCCCGCGTCGCGAAAGCGCACCTCGGATTTCGCCGGATGCACATTGACGTCGACGAGCCCCGGCGCGAGTTCCAGGAACAGCGCGACGGCCGGATGGCGATCGCGCGCGAGAAAATCGGCATAGGCCCCCCGCACCGCGCCGACAACGAGCTTGTCCTTCACCGGCCGTCCTTTGTCGAAAAGATATTGCTTGTCGGGAAGGCCGCGATTGAAGGTCGGGAGCCCCGCGAAGCCGTAATGGCGC
>JBFXBB010000131.1:0-7799 GCA_050183685.1 Amphiplicatus sp. | reverse complement strand
GGTCGCAATCTGCTCGGCCGCCATTTCGAGCGAGAAAAAACCGACGATCGCGCCATCGACGGTCTTGAGCGCGCCGTCGGGCTGGCGCTCGGCCCGATGGGCGCGCGCCGCATTGACGGCGATATTGGTCGCGAGCGCGGTCTTGCCCATCGACGGGCGCCCCGCGAGGATGACGAGATCCGATTTGTGCAGCCCGCCCATCATATGGTCGAGGTCGCGCAGCCCGGTCGCCACGCCCGCAAGCCCGCCGTCGCGCTTGACCGCCTGGTCGGCGAGATCGATCGCCTCGGTGATCGCCGCGCGGAAGGTTATGAAGCCGCCGCCATATTTGCCGGTCTCGGCGAGCTTGTAGAGCGACTGCTCGGCGTCTTCGAGTTGCCGCGCGGGACTGTCATCGAGATCAACCTCGCGCGCGCGCTCGATCATTTCGGCGCCGATCCCTATAAGGCCGCGGCAGACGGCGAGATCGAAAACGATCCGCGCATAGTCATGCGCTCCCGCGGTCGACGGGACATTGCGCGCGAGGCTTTCGAGATAATTCTGGCCGCCGGCCTCCAGAAAGCCTTCCGAACTCGACAGGAAGGTGTGAACGATTTTCGGCGCGGCGACGCGCCCCGAATTGATGAGCCGGCCCGCGGCGTCGTAAATCAACTGGTGTACGGGATCGTAGAAATGCTCCGGCTTTAGATAGGCGGAGACGCGATAATAGACTTCATTGTCGAAGAGAATTGCGCCGAGTATCGCCTGTTCCGATTCGAGGCTGACCGGTGTTTTTTCTTCCGTAGACTGCCGATGAGCGCCGTCGGGGTTGCTATCGCTGATATTCGCGCCGTCCGCCATGCGCTCAAAGACAACAAAAAAACGGCGCCGTAAAGACGGCGCCGCGCTTGCTGATCCTTTATTTTTCACCACATAGGCGCACACAGCGCATTAGCGCACTGTTTGCGCGGCATAATTTTTTCTAATTATTTTTTTTCCGCCTCGTCGTCCGCGGCCGCCGCGTTTTCATCGAAAAATTCCGCGCGTTGCGCGGCGTCTTCGACGGGCTCTTCTTCTTTATCTTCCTCACGCAGGAGCACGTTTTCGCCGCGCGCCTGACGCTCGGCTTCTTCGATCGAGCGCGCGACATTAATCTCGATTAAAGCCGAGACTTCGGGATGAAGCGCGACGCGCACCTTGGCGACGCCGAGCGCTTTTAACGGCTTGTCGAGCCGAACCTGCGTGCGGTCGATGGCGACGCCGTCTTCGGACGCGGCCTCGGCGATGTCGCGTGTCGACACCGAGCCATAGAGCAGTCCCGTCTCCGAGGCCTGGCGAATGACGACGAAAGCGCGCCCGTCGAGCTTTGTTGCGACCTGTTCGGCCTCTTTGCGCCGCTCAAGATTGCGCGCCTCAAGGTCAGCGCGCTGCGTTTCGAATATCTTTTTATTCGCGTCATTGGCGCGCAGCGCCTTTTTGCGGGGCAACAGGAAGTTACGCGCATAGCCGGGGCGCACTTTGACGACGTCGCCCATCTGGCCGAGATTTTCGACGCGTTCGAGAAGAATGACTTCCATGACGCTTACTCCGATGCGTAGGGCAGAAGCGCAAGGTAGCGCGCGCGCTTGATAGCGCGCGCGAGTTCGCGCTGTTTCTTTTGCGAGACCGCCGAAATGCGCGACGGCACGATCTTGCCGCGCTCGGAGACAAAGCGCTGCAAAAGCTTCGGGTCTTTGTAGTCGATCTTGGGCGCATTCTCGCCGGAAAAGGGGCAGGTCTTGCGGCGGCGCATGAAGGGTTTCGTCATCATAAAATCTCTCCTCTAACGCCGGCCGCCGCGATCGAAACGATCGCCGCGGTCGCCAAAACGGTCACCCCTGTCGCGGTCACCCCTGTCGCGGTCGCCCCTGTCGCCGCGATCGCCCCGGTCTCGATCGCTCCTGTCGCGGTCGCCGCGGTCGCGCCGGCTCAAGACAGGCGAGGGCTCGGGATCGAGTTCATCGACGCGCACCGTCATGAAGCGCAGAATATCGTCATTGATCTTTTCCTGGCGCTCCAATTCCTGGATCGCCGCCGCCGGGCCGCTGATGTTGAAAAGGCTGTAATGGCCCTTGCGGTTCTTGTTGATCTTGTATTGGAGACTTCTCAGTCCCCAATATTCCGACTTCTCGATCTTCGCGCCGAGGTCGGCGACGAGCTTTGTAAGGGTCTCGGTAAGGCCTTCGACCTGCGCCGGCGAGATATCCTGGCGCGCGATGAAGACATGCTCGTAAAACGGCATAGCCAGCTCCTTTGGGGCGACGGAGACGGACGCGCTTGGCTGGAAGCGGGCCGCCTTCGGCTCGGCGTCTCACGGGCCATCCCGTGAAACCCCTGCGGGGCCTGAGCCCTCTCGGGGCGACGCCGACCGTCGCTCGTGAGGCGCGGGGGATAGCATGGGCGGGCGAAAAGATGCAAGCCGGCCCGAATTGCGCTATGCCCCGGCGCCGCTCGGGAGGGCGGCAAGCCCGCTATGGTTCATCTGTTTCCCGTATTGCGCGCGATGGGCGGCCTCCTCATCGGAACGGCCTTGCTCATGACGGCGCCGTTAATCGTGGATTTCGCCGGAGGAGGGGCGGACGCGGCCTATTTCCTCGCCGGCATGATCGTCGCGGCGTTCGCCGGCGTCACCCTGCTTGTTGTTGCGGCGGGCCCGGAGCCCTTTTCCCTGACGCGCCGCCAGACATTCCTTCTGACCGGGCTTGTTTGGGCGGTCATTCCGGCTTTCGCCGCCATTCCGTTTCTCGGCGCGGGCCTTTCCTTCATGGACGCCTATTTCGAGACGGTGTCGGGTCTTACGACCACGGGCTCGACCGTTATGGTCGGCCTCGACGACGCGCCGGAAGGCGTGCTTCTTTGGCGCGGCCTCCTGCAAGGCGTTGGCGGGGTCGGCATCGTCGTCCTCGCGATTATCGTCCTGCCGTTTTTGCGCGTCGGCGGCACGCAGCTCTTCAAGACCGAAAGCTCCGACAGCTCGGAGAAGGTCCTCGCGCGCGGCCTTGACCTCGCGCGGTGGATCGCGGGGATCTATTTCGCGCTCATCGCCTTATGCGCGCTTGTTTACGGCCTTCTCGGCATGTCGCCTTTCGATGCGATCATCCACGCCATGGCCACAATCTCGACAGGGGGCTTCGGCAATCACGACGAGTCTTTCGGCTATTTCAACAGCCCGGCGATCGAATGGGCCGCCATCGTCTTCATGATCGCGGGCGCGTTTCCCTTCGTCGCCTATATCCGCACATTCCGGGGTCGGCCGCTCGCTCTCCTTAACGACATCCAGGCGCGCGCGCTCCTCGCCACGCTGTTTTTTTCCGTGCTCGCGGTCGCCTTCACGCATTCTTATCTCAATGCAGTCCCGATCGGCGAAGCCATACGCCTCGCCGCCTTCAATCTCACCTCGGTGATTACGACGACAGGCTTTGTCAGCGGCGACTATCAGCTTTGGGGCTCCTTTGCGGTCGGCGCCTTCTTCATCGCGACCTTTATTGGCGGTTGCTCGGGTTCGACCGTCGGCGGGATCAAGATCTACCGCCTGCAAATTCTCGCAAAGCTCGCCCATGCCTATCTGACGAATATCGTCAGCCCGTCGCGCGTGGTCGTCGTTTATTACGGCACGAGGCGCGTCGACGATGAGGTTGAGATTGCGATCTTGACCTTTCTCGTCGCGGTGCTCGTCTCGGAGGCGACGGTCTCGCTGCTTCTGGCCTGGATGGGCCTTGATCTGGTGACCGCGACAAGCGCAGCGGCGACCTGTCTTATGAATGTCGGACCGGGTCTTGGACCGATCGTCGGACCGGCGGGGAATTTCGCGCCGCTGCCTGACGGCGCGAAGGCGGTCCTCTCGGTCGCAATGCTGCTCGGCCGGCTCGAATTTTTCACCTTGCTCGTCTTTCTGACCCCGGCCTTCTGGCGCGGCTGATTGCTCTTCGGCGGAGGGAACGCTATCCGGGCGGGAGCGAGAGGAGGCCGGCGATGGCGACCGCATTCGTATTCCCGGGGCAGGGCAGCCAGTCCGTCGGCATGGGTTCGGCGCTCGCCGACGCCTTTCCCGTCGCGCGCGCGACGTTCGAAGAGGTCGACGAGGCCGTCGGGCGAGGCCTTTCCACGATCATGTGGGAGGGGCCGATGGAGACCCTGACTCTCACCGTGAACGCGCAGCCCGCCTTGATGGCGCATTCGATCGCCATGCTGCGCGTCCTCGAAAAGGAGGCGGGCGTCGACCTCGCCAGGATCAAATTCGTCGCCGGCCATTCGCTCGGCGAATATTCGGCGCTTTGCGCCGCGCGGGCGTTGAGCCTTTCGGATACGGCGAGACTCTTGCGGTTGCGCGGCGAGGCGATGCAGGAGGCGGTTCCGCCGGGCGAGGGGGCGATGGCCGCGCTTCTCGGGGTTGATCTTGCGACGGCTGAAAAAGCGATCGCGGCGGCGGGCGGCGAGGGCGTTTGCGACATCGCCAATGACAATGCGCCGGGTCAGGTGGTGATTTCAGGCGACAAGGGGAAGGTCGAGGCGGCTATTGAGAGCGCCAAGGCCTTGGGCGCCAAGATGGCCAAGCTTCTACCGGTCTCCGCGCCGTTCCACTCCTCGCTGATGGCGCCGGCCGCCAAGCGCATGAAAGAGGCGCTCGCGGCGACGACGGTCAGGACGCCGATCGTTCCTGTTGTCGCCAATGTCACTGCGCGCGAAACGCGCGTCCCCGACGACATCAAGCGCCTGCTCGTCGAACAAGTGACGGGCCGGGTGCGTTGGACGGAAAGCGTTTCCTACATGACGGCCGAGGGCTGCGACGCCTTTGTTGAGATCGGCTCGGGAAAGGTTCTTGCCGGCCTCATCAAGCGCATTGCGAAGGAGGCGAAAACGCTCAGCGTCGGCGAGCCTAGCGATCTTGACGCCTTCGCCAAGCTCTAAGCCTTTATATTTGGAGGACTCCATGTTTGATCTCTCTGGCAAATGCGCGCTTGTCACCGGCGCGACCGGCGGCATCGGCGGCGCGATTGCGAAGGCGTTGCATGCGCAAGGCGCGGTCGTCGCCTTGTCGGGAACAAAGACGGAAAAGCTCGACGCGCTCGCCGGCGCGCTCAAGGATCGCGTCTTTGTCACGCCCTGCGACCTTTCCGACCTCGACGCGGTCGACGCGCTGCCGAAAGCGGCGACAGAGGCGATGGGCGGTCTTCATATCCTCGTCTCGAACGCCGGCGTCACGCGCGACAATCTGATGATGCTGATGAAACCCGACGCCTGGGACGAGGTGATCAAGGTCAATCTCACCGCCTATTTTCGCCTCGCCAAAGCCTCGCTCCGGACGATGACCAAGCAGCGCTTCGGCAGGATCATCGCCATTACGTCCATTGTCGGGGTCACCGGCAATGCGGGGCAGGCGAATTACGCCGCCTCCAAGGCCGGAATCATCGGCATGACGAAATCCCTCGCCGCCGAGATCGCCTCGCGCAACGTCACCGTCAATGCGATCGCCCCCGGCTTCATCCGTACGGCCATGACCGACGCCCTCAATGAGCAGCAGCAGGCGGCCATTCTCGCCAAAATCCCCGCCGGGGAGATGGGCGATCCGGCCGATATCGCCGCGGCGGCGGTCTATCTCGCCGCCGAGGAGGCGCGCTATGTCACCGGACAGACCTTGCACGTCAATGGCGGGATGGCCATGATTTAGCCTGGAGGGCCTCCCGCCGGGGGGCAGGCGGGCGGGCGTTGCAACATCCCGCAATTTGCCGTAATCGCCGGACAACCCGGCGGCCCTTCGGCCTTGTATGGCGGCCGCCGATGGACGAAATTCTATCCGGGCGTTCGAAAATGCCGGGGACCGAATAAGAAGGAGTCTTCAATGTCTGATCTTGCCGAACGCGTGAAGAAGATCGTCGTCGAGCATCTCGACGTCGACCCGGCGAAAGTCGAGCCCAAAGCGAGTTTCATCGACGATCTCGGCGCGGACAGTCTCGATATTGTCGAGCTCGTCATGGCGTTCGAGGAAGAGTTCGACGTCGAGATTCCGGACGACGCCGCCGAGACCATCCAGACGGTGGGCGATGCGATCAAATTCATTGGCGAGCAAAAAAAATAGCCGCCCCGGCTGCACGAGCGGTCTTGGGAACGGCCGGAACCCTTCCGATGAGGCAGGGTTCTGCAAGACGTTTTAGACTGGAGCGCCTGCGGTGAGACGGGTGGTCGTGACCGGCCTCGGCATGGTGTCGCCGCTCGCCTGCGGCGTCGAGCCGACATGGCGGCGCATTCTCGCGGGACAATCGGCGGCCGGCCGCATCGAAAAGTTCGATGTGTCTGACTATGCGTGCCAGATCGCGGCGGAGGTCCCGCGGTCGAGCGGCTATGGAGGCGGGGCGGCTCTCATCGAAGCCGGCGAACCCGACGCCGCGTTCGACGCCGACAAGTGGGTCGAGCCGCGCGAGCAGCGGCGTATGGATGATTTCATCATTTTCGGCATCGCCGCCGCGCGGATGGCCTTTGCCAATTCCGGCCTTGAGTTGAAAAGCGATCCGGAGCGTGAACGCGCCGGCGTCATGATCGGGTCGGGCATTGGCGGCCTGCCCGGGATCGAAAAGGAGTCGCTTCTTCTTGCTGAAAAAGGACCGCGCCGCGTCTCGCCTTTTTTTATCACCGGCCGGCTCATCAATCTCGTCTCCGGCCAGGTGTCGATCCGCCTCGGCCTCAAGGGCCCCAATCATGCGGTGGTGACGGCGTGCTCGTCCGGCGCTCACGCGATCGGCGACGCGGCGCGGCTCATCATGCTCGACGACGCGGATGTGATGATCGCGGGCGGCGCTGAAGCCGCGATCTGTCCTGTCGGCGTCGCCGGTTTTGCGGCATGCAAGGCTTTGACGACGCATTTCAACGATCGGCCCCAGTTCGCCTCGCGCCCCTATGACCGCGACCGGGACGGCTTTCTCATCGGCGAAGGCGCTGGCATGGTCGTGCTTGAAGAACTCGGTTACGCCAAGGCGCGCGGCGCGACGATTTACGGCGAGATCGTCGGCTATGGCCTGTCCGGCGACGCCTATCATGTGACGGCGCCGGCCGAGGACGGCGATGGAGGTTATCGCTCCATGAAAATGGCGCTGAAACGCGCCGGCCTCGCCCCGAGCGACATAGATTATGTCAACGCCCACGGCACCTCGACGCCCTTGGGCGACGAGATCGAGCTCAGGGCCGTCGAGCGCCTGTTCGGCGATGCGGCGGAGGGCCTCGTCATGTCGTCGACGAAGTCGGCGGTCGGCCATCTCCTTGGCGCTGCGGGAGCGGTCGAGGCGATCTTTTCGCTCCTCGCCATGCGCGACAATATCGCGCCGCCGACCATCAATCTCGACAATCCCTCTGTCGCGACGCCGATCAATCTCGCGCCGAAGCGGGCTGTGGAAAAATCCATCGACGCGGTTCTGTCCAATTCATTCGGCTTTGGCGGCACCAACGCCTCGCTGGTGATGCGGCGCGCGGACGGCTAAGCTCCAAGTCGAGCGGGGTGAGGGCGAGGCGCTGATGCAGCCAAGGAGTGAGACCGGCGGCGCGGTGCGCTCGATCCTTTTTTTCTTCGCCATGCTGGCGCTGCTCGTCGCGGCTGCGGCCGGGGCGGGCGGCTATTTCGCCTATCGCGAGGCGAAACGGCCAGGGCCGCTCGAAGAGCCCGCCATCGTGCTTTTAAAGCCTGGCTTGTCGGTTTCGGCGATCGCGGCGACCCTCAAAGAAGCGGGCGTCGTGCGCTATTCGGAGCTCTTCATCGTGGTTGTTCGGGTCAAGGGCGCGCAAGGCCGCCTCAA
>JBFXBB010000130.1:0-7868 GCA_050183685.1 Amphiplicatus sp. | reverse complement strand
TTCAACGCCGTCGCCGCCGAAAACCGGGCGGCCATCATCCCCTTCATCATGGCGGGCGACCCCGATTTTGAGACGTCGCTGGCGCTGATGCGCGCGCTTCCCGCCGCCGGCGCTGATTTGATCGAGCTCGGCGTCGCCTTCACCGATCCGATGGCGGACGGTCCGGCGATCCAGGCGGCCGGTCTTCGCGCCCTCAAATCCGGCCAGACCCTAAAAAAAACGCTGGCGATGGCGGCCGCCTTCCGCCAGGACGACGACAAAACGCCCGTCATCCTGATGGGCTACTACAATCCCTTTTATGCTTACGGCGTCGATGCGTTCCTGAAAGACGCGAAGAAGGCGGGCGTCGACGGCCTCATCATCGTCGATCTGCCGCCGGAAGAGGACGCCGAACTGTGCTTGCCGGCGCGCGAAGCGGGGCTCGATTTCATCCGCCTCGCGACGCCGACGACCGACGCGGCGCGCATGCCCGCGGTTTTGAAGAACGCGTCCGGCTTCCTATATTATGTCTCGGTCGCGGGGGTCACCGGCGCGAAGACGGGCGCGGCGGCGGCGGTCAGCGAGGCCGTAGGCCGGCTCAAGGCCGCATCGGGCCTGCCCGTTGCGGTCGGTTTCGGCGTCAAAACAGTTGAAAAAGCGGCGGAAATCGCCCGCTCCGCCGATGCGGTCGTCGTCGGATCGGCGCTTGTCGAAAAGCTCGCCGCCGCGCTGGACCCGAAAGGGCGCAAAATGGATAATGCGCTTAACCCGGTGTTGAGTCTGGCGCGCGAGCTTCAAGGGGCCGTCCGCGCCGCACGAGGAGTGTCTCCATGAGTTGGCTCTCGAATCTGACGCCGCCTGGCGTGAAGAATATTTTCAAGCGGCAGGATTCGAATGCGGACACGTTGTGGGAGAAATGCTCCGGCTGCGGGGAAATGATCTTTCATCGCGATCTTGAGGCGGCGCAGCGCGTGTGCCCGTCTTGCGGGCATCATATGCGAATATCGACGAATGAACGGCTGAAGACGCTTTTCGACGGCGGCGCCTATGAAAAAATCGAACTCCCGGAGCCTGTCGCCGATCCGCTGAAATTTCGAGACGAGAAGAAATATGTCGATCGTCTCAAGGAATATCGCAAGAAGACCGGCCGCGGCGACGCGATCGAAGTCGCGGCGGGCGCCATCGAAAGTCTTCCCGTCGTCGTCGCCGTGCAGGATTTCGACTTCATGGGCGGCTCGATGGGCATGGCGATCGGCGAGGCGATGCTGAAAGCCGCCGAGGAGGCGGTCCGGCGCGGCCGCCCGCTCATTGTCTTCACCGCCTCCGGCGGCGCGCGCATGCAGGAAGGCGTTCTCGCCCTGATGCAGATGCCGCGCACGACGATCGCCGTGCAGATGATGCGCGAGGCCCGGCTTCCTTATATCGTTGTGCTGACCCATCCGACGACCGGGGGCGTCACCGCCTCCTTCGCCATGCTCGGCGACGTCCAACTCGCCGAGCCCGGCGCGCTTGTCGGCTTCGCCGGCCCGCGCGTCATCGAGCAGACGATCCGCGAAACGCTTCCCGAAGGCTTTCAGCGGGCGGAGTTTTTACGCGACAAGGGCATGGTCGATCTTGTCGTCCATCGTCACGAACTGCGCGGCGCGCTCGCCCGCATCTTGCGCGTCCTGACGCGGAGCGCCGCCGTCGCGCCGCAGGTCGCCCTTGAGGCCCCGAGCCCGAAGCCGGGCAAGGCGAAACGCGCAACGGTTCCCGCGCCCCTCGACAAGGCCGCTGAATAGGGCCTTTCTCCTCGTGACAAGCCCCGAAGCCGCTCTTGCTCGTCTCGCCGAGCGCCGGCCCGTTCTCATCGATCTCGGCCTTGAGCGCATGCGCGCCGCGCTTTTGCGCATCGGCGAGCCGCATAAGCGCCTGCCGCCCGTCCTGCATGTCGCAGGCACCAATGGCAAGGGCTCGACGGCCGCCTATTTGCGGGCGATTCTCGAAGCGGCGGGAAAATCCGTACACGTCTATACATCGCCGCATCTCGTCCGTTTCAATGAACGCATCGTCCTTGCGGGGGCGGAAATCAGCGACGAGGCGCTTGTCGACGTCTTGACGCGATGCGACCGCGCGGTCGGCGCGAAATCGCTGACCTTTTTCGAGGCGACGACGGCGGCCGCCTTTCTTGCTTTCGCCGAGACGCCCGCCGATTTTCTCGTCATGGAAGTCGGGCTCGGCGGCCGGCTCGACGCGACGAATGTCGTCGAGAAGCCGCTCGCCGCCCTTGTCGCGCCCGTCGCGCTCGACCATCAACAGTTTCTCGGCGACAGCCTCGCGGCGATCGCGATAGAAAAGGCCGGCATTTTCCGCGCCGGCGCGCCGGCCGTCATCGGCCCGCAAACGCCCGAGGCGATGCAGGCGCTCGAAGCCCATGCGCGCGCGCTCGGCGCGCCCTTCTTTGCCTATGGTTTGGCCTGGAGCGTCCATGAGGAGCATGGCCGGCTCGTTTATCAGGACGAGCAGGGGCTCAGCGACCTTGCGCTTCCGCGCCTTGTCGGACCGCATCAGGCGATGAATGCGGGGCTCGCGGTCGCCGCCGTCAAGGCGGCGGGGCTTGATTTCGCTGATGTGATTTTGTCGGCCGGCATTGAAAACGCGCGCTGGCCGGCGCGGATGCAGCGCCTCAAATCCGGGCCGATCATCGACTATGCGCGCGCGCATGGCGCGGGCGAGCCCGAATTCTGGCTCGACGGCGGGCATAATCCCCATGCGGGCCGCGCGGTCGCGCTCGCGATCGCCGAGATCGAGGAAAGGGCGCCGCGCCCGCTCGTTCTCATATCCGGCATGCAGCAGACGAAAGACGCCGAAGGTTTTTTCGCCGCCTTTGCGAGCATGGCGGCGTCGGCCTTCACCGTGAAGGCCGATCACGAGGGCGCCGCGTCCGCCGCTCATGTTGCGGCGGCGGCCGAACGCGCCGGCATCCCCGCCTATCCGTGCGCTTCGCTTGCCGAGGCGGTGCGGCTCGCCCTTGGGAATGGCCGCACGCCGATGCGCGTCCTTATCTGCGGATCGCTCTATTTGGCGGGAGAAGTGTTGAAGGAGAACGGGTAAGCTACAGCGCGCTCTTGATCCAGGCTTCGATCGCCGATTTCGGCGCGGCGCCGACTTTCGTCGAGGCGAGCTCGCCGCCCTTGAACAGCATCAAGGTTGGAATGCCGCGCACGCCATAGCGGCCGGGCGTTTCCGGGCTTTCGTCGATATTGATCTTGGCGATGGTCAGCTTGCCTTTGAACGAATCGGCAAGTTCTTCGAGCGCCGGGCCGATCTGCCGGCATGGCCCGCACCATTCCGCCCAGAAATCGACGAGCACGGGCTCGTCGGCGCCGAGCACGTCGGCTTCGAAACTGGCGTCGGTGACTGTCTTCGTGGCCATGCAGGTGCACTCCATTTGCGTAAGATGGGGAAGATAAGGGGGCCGGCCCGGAGATCAAGTCATCAAACAAAGGCCCGCGCGAAAGCGTGATCGAGCATGATCCGAGGGATCACCGTGAGGCGCGCCTCATAGGTCCAGAGCAAGGCGCATGTAATCTCTTTACCATGATAGATTTCCTGAAGAAGCGCGCGATAGGCCGCGAGTTGAGCGAGATAGGCGGGCGGCGTCTCTTCGATCCGACGCGGCGGCGGACGATTCGTCTTGTAGTCGACGACCAGGACGCGCGCGCCCTCGACGACGAGCCGGTCGATTTGTCCGGCGACGGCGCGCCCCTGGAGCGTTCCGGCGAGGGCGACTTCGGCGCGGCTCGTCGGACCGAAGACCGGCGCGAAAGCGGGGTCGGAGAGGACGGCGAGCGCCTCATCGCGCCAGCGGGCGCGCTCATCGGGGGAAATCGCCGGCGCAAGGCGCGCAAGCAATCGTTCCGCCGCCGCCGGACGCTCTTTAGGCTGAATATCCGGGATGAGCTCGAATAAGCGGTGGAGCGTCCGCCCGCGCAGGAATTTTTCCTCGCGCCGCGATGGGGAGAAGGCCGGCCCTTGCGCATTCGCCCCGACGTCGTCGGCGAGCCGCGAGGGGGCGAGCCGCAAGAGCGGGCGTTCGGCCGCCGCCGCGGCGCTGAGCCATGACGGCGGCGGCGGCGGCGCGCGATGCGCCGGGCCCGGCGCCGCTTTCACCGGCGTCTCGTGGGCGCGCTCGATGCGCCGGATCGCGCCGCCCCAGGACGTCTCGCCGACGGTTTGGGCGTCAAGCCGTGCAAAGGCGTCCTCGGCGAGCGCGCGCCAGCTCTTTTCCGGCGGGGCTTTCTTATGCGGGTCGGGGTCGTTGCCGCGTTCGAGGCCGCAAATATAGAGCCGGTCGCGCGCGCGGGTCGCGGCGACATAAAGAAGGCGGCGATATTCCTCATAAGCGCGCCGACGCGCCTCGGCGCGGACGGCCGCCGCCGCCGCTGAATCGCCGGCGGCGTTCGCCGAATATATCGGGCCGGAAGACGTATGAAGGATCGGCCCGATATTCTTTACGTTCGGATAGCGGCAGGCGTCGAGAAGAAAGACGATATCGGCTTCGAGCCCCTTTGCGCCATGCACCGTCATGACACGGACGGCCCCGCTCGACGCCTCCATGTCGCGCTTGACCTCGCCGGCGTTTCTTTCCGCCCAGGCGAGAAAGCCCTGTAGGCTTCGCGGATTGACGAGTTCGTAGTCGAGCGCCTGGCGCAGGAGTTCGGCGAGCGGTTCGGCCGACGTCTCGCCGAGACGGGCGTGAAGACGCGTCCGGCCCGAAGGCGCGCCCGTTTCGAGTATGTGGGAAAGGAAAGCAAAGGCGCCCTCGCCAAGCCCGATGCGCGCGGCGGCGGCGATCTCGTCCCGCGCGCGCCGCCATTCCGGACGCTCGTCGGCGCGGACGTTCAGGGCGCGCCAAAGCGAACCCTCGCGGTCATAAGCGAGCGCAAAGAGGCCGTCTTCATCGATGTCGAATAACGGACTGCGTAGGACTTCCGCGAGCGACAGGTCGTCGTCGGGCAGGAGCGCGGCGCGGGCGTAGGAAAGAAGATCTTCGACCGCGGCGTCTTCAAGCAGGCGGAGCTTGTCCGCGCCGGCGACGGGCGCGCCCGTTTCCATCAGGGCGCGAATCATTTCGTGAAACAGGGCGCTCCGGCTCTGCACGAGAATCATGATGTCGCCCGGCGCGATCGGCCGCCCCCGCGAGGGGAGGATTTCGCCCGCATCGAGCCATTCTTTCACTTTCCCCGCGACTTCGAGCGCAAGACGGCGCGCCGGATTTGTCTTGGGCGCCTGGTCGAGCGGCGCGTCCCAGGCCCTCGTCTCCTTCGTGTCTGGCCTTGGCGCCGGCGGCCAGAGCTCGACAAGACCGGCCTCGCCGAGGCGGTTCAACTCATGGCGCAGCGGCGTCTCGTCGCCGACGCCTTCAAGGACGGCCGTCTCGGCGAAGAGCGCGTCGACGAAGCGCAAGACGGGCGCGGCGGAGCGAAAGGAGAGCCGGAGCGAAACATTCTCAAACGGCGCGACGGCGCCGATCCGCTTGCCGAGATCGAAATGCTTTTCCTTGAACAGTCCCGCATCCGCGCCCTGAAAGGAATAGATCGACTGTTTCTGGTCGCCCACCGCAAAAAAAGTCCTATGACCGCCGCGCGCGCCGGCGCCGGCGAGAAATTCCGCAAGCGCGCCCTCGACGACATCCCATTGCGCGGGGCTCGTATCCTGCGCCTCGTCGAGCAGGATATGGTCGAGACCCTGGTCGAGCTTGTAGCGGACCCAGTCGAGATCGGCGCTGGCGAATAAAGAGCGCGCGCGGGCGATGAGATCGTCATAGTCGAGGCCGGACCGGCTCCTCTTCAGCCGGTCGTAAACGCCAAGCGCATGTTCGAGGATCGCAAGGAATGCGTTCGTGTCGGCGAGAAGCTCGGCGGCTCTGACCCGTTCGAAGGCTTCGGCGAAAGACGACTGAAGGCCGGCCATGAAGCCGGCGATCCAGGGGTCCGCCCTCTTTGACGCGGCGTCGGGAAATTTCTGGCGCGGGGTTCCCTTTTGCGTGAGCAGCATCGAGGCGAGAAACGCGAAACGCGCCGCGGGCTGCGAGGACGCAAGATAGGCGGCGAGCACGCTCCGCGAAAAGAAGCGGCAGTTTTTCTCGCCGGCCAGCATGGCGGACTGGGCGCGGCGTATATCGTCGTCCCGAATGGCGGACAGAGTCTCTACGATGATCTCGCCCGCGCTCACATCTATCCGGACGCCGAACCTCTCGGCGATGCGCATGCGCAAGCCCCGCCATCCGCCCGCCGCCTCCAGCGCCGCTTCGAGCTTCTGGCGCGAGCACAGCTCTGCGACGATCAGCGCCCGGAGCGTATCCGGCGCCGTCCGCTGGGAAAGCCGCAAAAGCGCGTCTTGAAGCTTTGCGTCGCCGGCGGCGGCCGTTTCGCCGACCGCCGCCTCGGCGAGCGCCTTCGCCGCGCGTTCGTCGATAATTGCAAATCCCGGCGGCGCGCCCGCTTCGATCGGGAAGCGTTTCAGGAGACTCTCGCAGAAGGAATGAATCGTCTGGATTTTGAGGCCGCCCGGCGTTTCGAGCGCGCGCGCGAAAAGCCGGCGCGCGCGGTTAAGGTCCTCGCCGCCGCGCGCGGCGCCTTCGAGTTTCGACAGGGCTTCGGCGAGGGACGCGTCATCGGCGAGCGCCCATGCGCCGAGCAGCCTGAAAAGCCGGTCCGCCATCTCGGCGGCGGCGGCTTTCGTGTAGGTGATGCAAAGAATGCGCGCGGGCGGCGCGCCGGAAAGGAGAAGCCGCGCGACGCGGTCGGTCAAGACGCGGGTCTTGCCCGCGCCGGCGTTCGCTGCGACGAAGGCGGAGCGGGCGGGATCGGCGGCGAGCCGCTGCGCCCCGACGCACGCCTCATAGGCCGCGCTCATTCGCCGTCCTCCGCCGCGGCCCATTCGCGCCGGCGCGCGAGATGGTCATAGTCTCCAAAGCGGTTCATGAATTCGGGGCGCGGCTGAGAAAGATAGGGCGTCTCCGGATTATCGTAATGCGCGACAAGCGCCGCGAAGCCTTGCCGCGCTTCCTCGATGAGCGTTCTCGCCCGGGAGCCCTCCGCGCCGCTGAAATCCTTGCTGTCGCCCGTTTGATTGAGCGCCTTGACATAGTGAAAGGATGAAAGCCGCCGCGCGCCGAGCGCGGAAAAGCCTCCGGCCTCGATAATAAGCGCGGTGAGCGGCAATTGCGGACTGAATTCCGCCTTGATTTGACTGAGCGTCGGCAAAGCCCCGGTCTTGTAGTCGAACAGGGCGGCCCCGCCCTCGGCAAGTAGATCGATGCGGTCCGCGCGCGCCGTCAAGGCGAAGGGCGCCGCGCCGACATCGAAGGCGGATGCGCCCGCGCCCTCGACGATCGCGGGCGCGCCGAGCGCGCGCCGTTGCGCGTCGAAGGCGAAGTACCAGTCGAGCGCGGCGTCAAGCCGCGCGCGCCAGAAAGCGCGCGCTGCCGCGTCGACGCCGAAAGTCGGTGCCAGCCGGTCCAGTATCTCGCCGAGCCGGGCGCGCGCCGGCTCGCCGCCGAGATATTCCTCGAAGACCTTGTGAAGCAGCGCCCCCAATAGAGCCGGGCCGAGCGGTTCGGCGAGCTTGTCGAGGGGGCGCAATTTCAGGATGTCGCGCGCATAGACGGCGTAAGGGTCGCGCATCAATTGCTCGAAGCGCGTGACGGGAAGCGAGCGCGGCCGCGCCTCGAAAGGCGGGCGCGGGGCCGGCGCCTTGGCGGGCGTTGCGGTCGCGGCGCGGTCGAGCGCGCGCGTCCAGGCCTCAAGCCGCGCTGTCGCATCAACGGCGCCAGCGCGATCGCCGAGAATGTTCTTTAGGCGAACGATCCATCGCGAGGGCCGCGCCGGCGCGCCGCCTGAGAC
>JBFXBB010000129.1:0-7886 GCA_050183685.1 Amphiplicatus sp. | reverse complement strand
GCCGGCGCAAGCCCGGCGAGGCCGCGCCAGCGCGTCGTCGAACCCGCGCCATGGGGGCCGATGAGGCCGACGCACACGCCTTCGTCGGCCCCCAAGCTCCCCTCATTGAGAATGCGCGGCTCGCTCACATGGCGGCATTCAAGGAGGACGCTCACGCGGCGAGCCTTTGGGTGCGGGCGGCGATGAGGACGAAGCCCGGCGCGCCGAGAAGGGCCGCGGCGACGCCGAGCTTCAGCTCCTGATCGAAAGGCGCAAGGCGCACAAAGAGATCGCCGGCGGCGAGAAGCGCGCCGCCGATCAGCGCGGCGGGGAGGAGGATGCGCGCCGGATCATGGCCGGCGAGCGGCCTTGCAAGATGCGGCGAGACGACGCCGACAAAGCCGACGGCGCCAGCGATCGAGACGCTCGCGCCGACGAGCAGCGCCGAACCGGCGATGACGAGGCCCCGGAGGCGCGCAAGGTCCGCGCCGAGGCTCGCGGCCGCCTCCTCGCCGAGCGTGAGGGCGCGCAGCCCCGGTCCCGCGACAAGGAGGATCGCGAGCCCCGCCGCCATGAACGGCGCGGCGAGGGCGAGATCGGGAAAGCTCCGATTGGCGACCGTGCCGAAAAGCCAGGAGACGAGGTCGGACAAGGCGAAGGGATTGGGCGCCATGTTCATCGCGAGCGCCATCAAGGCGACGATGAAAGAGGAAAGCCCGACGCCGACAAGGACGAGGCGCGCCGTCGACACGCGGCCCGCGCCGAGGACATAGAGAATCGCCGTCGCGCCGAGCGCGAAGAGGACGCAGGCCGCCGGCGTCACCCAGAAAGCGAGTGCGGCGAGGTTGAAATAGATGGCGAGGATCGCGCCGAGCGAGGCCGCCGTCGAAACGCCGAGAACGCCGGGGTCGGCGAGCGGGTTTCTCAAAAGCCCTTGCAGGGCCGCGCCGGCCGCGCCGAGCGCTGCGCCGGCAAGAAAGGCCGCGAGCGCGCGCGGCAGGCGGATTTCCTGTGCGATCGTCACGATGACGGGATCGCCCGCGCCGAACAGGCCCTTCGCCGCCGCGAAAGGCGCGACCTCGCCGGGCCCGATCAGGCAGGAGACAAGAATGGCCGCAAGGCTCGCGGCGAGGAGGGCGAGGCTCGCCTTCATAGCCGCGCGGCCTCGTCGGCGATCATCTCGGCCGCGTCGACCGCGAACCAGGCGGGGCAGGATACAATGTCCGCCGGCAGATGAATGCTCGGCGTTTGGGCGAAGGCTTTGCGAAACGCCGGATGGCCCGTCGCCGACCAGTGATTGACATATTCGGTCGTCGCTTCAAAGAAGCCCGTCACGATGAGCTGCGGCGGGCGGCGCAGCAGCGTTTCGGCGGGAAACGCCGGCCAGTAATCATTTTCGCTGGCGGCGTTTCGCACGCCCGCGGCCGAAAAGATCGCATCGATCATGGTGTGGCGTCCCGCCGTGACGCCGCCCGGCGTTACATAAAGAGCGACCACTTTTGTCGGCGGTCTCCGCGCAAGCGCGGCGAGGCGCCGGTCGAGATCGGCGAGGAGCGCGGCGCCGCGCTCCGGGCGGCCGAGCTTTTCCGCGACCAGGCCGATATTGGCGCGGACAATGTCGAAATTTTCGGGATAAGCGAGCGTGACCACTTCGCCGCCGAAACGGCTCAAGATTTCGCTCATGCGCGGCGCGCCGCCCCAGAACCGAAATACGATATCGGGCTTTAAGGGCGCGATTTCCTCGACTGCGGGCCGCGCTTTGTGGATCCCACGCGCTTTTTCGCGGAGATAGGAGTCGTCTTCATCGGCGCCGGGCGACAGCGCGACGATTTCGGCGGGCTCTGCGAGCGCGAGGAGATATTGATCCGCGCAAAAATCGAGCGAGGCTGCGGTGATGAGTCCGAACGCCGCAATATGAAGCATCATTCTCGCCGTCCTCGCTCGCGGCCCATCCTTCGTGACGGCGCTTCGCCCCTGGAGGCTGTGCAGAATAACTGCAATAAAGCACGGGCCTCATCCTGAGGAGAGGGCCGCAGGCCCGCGTCACGAAGGATGGCCGCAACCTCCGTCAAAGCCGCGCTCTAACGCCGCCGAAAGCCGCAATCCCCGGCTCGCCATAGCCGAGCACGTCCTGATAGTCCGCATTGAACGCATTCTCTACCCGCCCGAAAAGCTCGATCCGCTCGCTCGCCGCGAAGGAGGCGCGGAAATCGACCCGGGTGAAGGCGTCGATCGCGCCGCCTGCATCCACCTCCTCGCCATTGTAGCGAAGGGCCGCGCCGAGCGTCAGGCGAGGGAGCGCGCGCCAGTCGCCGGAGACCGACAAGGCGTGGCGCGGCTGGCGCAGGAGCGGCGCGCCCGTCAAGCGGTTCATCGCCTCGATAAAGGCGTAGGCGATCGCGACATCGATGTCGGAATGCGGGGCCAATGCTAGCTCCGTCTCGACGCCTTTTCTGAGCGTCGCGTCGATATTGACATAAGCGCCCGTCGAAAAATCGAAATCGATGAGATTTTCTGTCTCCTGACGGAAATAGGTCACGCTGAGGGTTCCGAAATCGCCGAGCGCCTTGTCGAAGCCGGCGTCCCAGCCGGCCGATATTTCCGGCTGAAGATTTCTGTTCGGCGCCGTCCCCCCGCAGCAGACGAAATTGAGCTGGAAGAGAGACGGCGCGGCGAAGCCTTCCCCCCAGGTCCCGCGGAGGACGAGGCCCGCCTCGTCGATCGACAAAGCGCCGGTCGCGCGCGCGCTCGTTTTGCCGCCGAAGGTCTCGTGGTCGTCACGGCGTCCGCCGATGGTGAGCGCAAGCCGCGGGATCGGCTTTACCGCGGCGAGGGCGAAGACGCTATTCGCCGTGACGTCGTCGTCGACGCTTCCATCGTCGATATGGGTCTCTTCGGTTTCGGCGCCGGCGACGAAAGAGAGAAAATCACTCGCCTTGATCCGGGCGAGATAGTCGGCGGAAAGCCGGCCGCCCTCGGCCCCGAAAGTCGGCGCGCCCGCATCGTAGTTCTGGCGGTCGATCGAATGGTAGCCGACGCTCACAATATTCTCGACCGGCCCGAAGGAAAGAATAGCGCGGCCTGTCGCGAGGAAAGTCTCCGATTTTTCATATTCGTCGGTGTCGGCGAGGGTGAAATTCGGCGGCGGGAAGCCGTCGAATTCCGAGCGCGCCTTCTGATAACGGAAATTCGTCTCGACACGAAGCTTGTCGGCGAGATTGCCGCCGAGATAGCCGCTCGCCGTCAGGGAATTCGTCCCGTCGGCTTCCGCGCCGCCATCGGCGCGCGAGATTCCGTTCGAGGTCAGGGCGTAAGCCGATAGCGCATAGTCGACGGCGTCATTCGCGCCGCTGACGCCAGCGCCGCCCCGGAAGGTCGTGAAGGAACCGCCCTCGCCGAAAAACACGGCCTCCGGCGCGCCTCCCCCACGCTTCGTCGTGATCGAGACGACGCCGCCAATCGCCTCCGAGCCATAAAGGACGCTTTGCGGCCCTCTCAGGACTTCGATGCGTTCAATGTCGGCGACGTCGAGATTGGCGAAATTAAAGCCGCCGCCCGGCGCGGAAGGGTCGTTCACGACGACGCCGTCGACGAGGACGAGGGTGCGCCCCGAGGCTTCGCCGCGAATTCGGAGCGCCGCCTGCCCGCCGAAGGCGCCGTTGCGGGCGATTGCGAGCCCCGCGACATCGGCGAGGGCGTCGGCGGCGAATTGATATTGCCTGAGGCTAAGGTCTGCCTCGCCGATGACGGAAATCGCCGTTCCCGTCTCCGATTTCGGCAGGGGGCTGCGCGTCGCCGAGACGACGATCTCGTCCTCGGCGAGGGCGCTTGATGCGGAAGCGGCGATCAGTAAGCTGAATTTCAAGGCGTGGCGGCGCGTGCGCGGCATTGTCATGCTCCATCCGGTTCAAATTTTTAAGGATGTCGCCATGACGGATGCGCGCCCGGGGAGCGGTTCGCTCGCCGAAGACGCCCGCTTTCACCGGCTGGTCCCGGCCGCGAAAGAGGCGACGGCGACGGCAGGTCTCCTGGCTTTGCGGGTCGTCGTCCTTCCCGCGCCTTCCCGAGGCCTCGCCTCAGTGGCTTTTTGGCGGAAGGACTCGCCGCATACAGTTGCGGGCACAGCCGCGGATTTGCACCGCGTTCCCTATTCTCTCCCGGCTTCCCGGGAGCACCGTCTGGGGCGGGATCGTAAGGGCGGCGCGGAGGATCTGCAATCCTGGAACTCGCTCGAAACTGATTGCGGCCTGGCGGAAAACGACCAAAAGCGCCCGAGAGCCCGGAAATTATGGGGGAATTTCCAATCGCCGCAACGCTGTCTTTCGCGGCGCCGATGCGTTGATGCAACAGCGTTGACCAGTTATGATCCGTTACGGGTAAAAGCGTAGAAAATTCGTTGTAAGTCCGGAGCCATTTTGGCTAGGACGTGTTTCGAATTGAACGCCGCAACCGTCTTTATGGGCGGCGAACTGGGGATTTGCCTCGAAACGGCGGCCGGACACGGCAAGTTAGGAATTTCACCTGAAGGAGGGGATTCATGAGCCTGAAAGCTACCCTGTTCGTCGCTGCGGCGACATTGGCGTTGGCGCCCGCCGCCCACGCCTATGAAGGACTTTACGGCGCCATCGGCGCGGGGATCACGCATATCGCCGCGGACCGCGACGTTAAAACGGTGACGAGTCCGCGGAATTTTGAGGTCGACGCCGATTACCAGAACGGGGTCGGCATTTATGGGGCGCTCGGTTATGAGTACGGCAATGGCTGGCGCACCGAACTCGAATTCAACCACCGCGACAATGACGCCCGGCACTGGACATCGATGCCGCCAGTTTTCAGCGGCTTTTCGGGCGGCGCGCTGTCGGGCGGGATCTCGTCCTGGGCGTTCATGGCGAACATCCTCCGCGATTTTAATCCTGACCAGAAAATCAATCCCTATATCGGCGCCGGCATTGGTTTCGCCCAGCTTAACGCCGAGTTGTCCGGCGCGGCGCCGGGCGCGGCGAACGGGCTGACGCCGCTCGTCGTCGATGATCGGCATGACGGCTTTGCCTATCAGGCGATCGCCGGCGTTGCGATCGGCCTCGCCGAAAATCTCTCGCTCGACATTTCCTATCGCTATTTCCGCACTCTTGGCGATGCGCAGTTCTCGGGCACGCTCGCGGGCGCGCCGCTGACCTTCGACACAGTCTATGACTCCCATAATCTGTTTGCGGGCCTGCGCTGGAATTTCGGCGGCTCGGCGCCGGCGAAGGTTCAATACAAGGATTGTTGGGACGGTTCGAGCGTGCCAGTCACGGCGGAATGTCCGCCCCAGCTGGTTGAAAAGGCGGCGGCGGTGCCCGAGCCGATCGAGGTCATCGTCTATTTCGACTATGACAAGTTCAACCTGACTCCGGAGGCTTCGGCGCTCATCCGCGAGACGTCGCAGCGCGCGCTCGCGAGCGACATCAACGCGGTTCGGGTCGAGGGCAATGCGGACCGTTCCGGTTCGTCCGCTTACAACCAGGCGCTCTCGCAAAAACGGGCCAATGTCGTTCGCGACGCGCTCGTCGCCAATGGCGTGCCGGCCGAGACGATCACGACCACGGCTTACGGCGAAGACAATCCGGCCAAGCCCACGCCCGACGGCGTCCGCGAGCCGCTGAACCGCCGCACCTAGGTGAAGATCACCTTCGAATAGACGGCGCTTTCAGGAAGATCGAAACGGCGCGGGAGCGATCCCGCGCCGTTTTGTCGCCTTTATCTAAGGCGCGAAGCGTCGTCCCGAGGGATGAGCCGCGGGCCGCGCCGATCGAGATCATCGCCCGCTTCGGGGCGGGGTGGAGCGACGCGGCGCCCGCCCTACGCGCCGTATAGTTTCATGAAGGCCTTTACGCCCATGTCGATCTGCGCGGCGATTGCGGCGTCAAGATCGGCTGGCGGATCGCCCATCAGGACTTCCGTGTAAAGAGGCTCGGTGATGAGCGCGCCGAGTTGATAGATTGCGGTCATTGGATCATCGACCTTGAGCGCGCCCCGCGCGGCCAGGCGCGTCAGCATGGGCGCACAAGCTTCCGCCATGAAGCGCGGACCGTGGGCGAGATAGGCCTTGCCGAGCGCCGGCTTTCGCGTCGCCTCGAACATGGCGATGCGCTTCAAGGCGAGCGCCTCGGGATCGAGAACGCCGTGGACAAAGAGGCTCGCCATCTCCCGAATGAACTGTTCCGGCGGCAGGCTCGCCTCGATCGCCTCGACATTGACGGGCAAGATGCGTTGGCAGGTTTTGTTAATCGCCGCGGCGAACAAAGCTTCCTTTGAGCGGAAGCGGTTATAGACCGTACGCTTCGACACGCCCGCCCGCAGCGCGATCGCGTCCATGCTCGCCGCCTCGAAGCCGCGCGTGAGGAAGGTTTTGCGCGCCGCTTCGATAATGGCGGCTTCCTTTTCGTCTTCGAGGTTGGCGAGGGCGGCGGTCGGCGTTGTCACGGGGGCTTTCAGCTCGTTCTTATTCTAGGAGAGACTAAGGACTTTGCCGCCGCCTGAACACCCGGCAAGCGCAAGAAAGCCGTCATTCACTTCTCGTTAACCTTTCGGCGGCGAGCATTGCGGCATGGCGGTGAGAAAAAAATCGAGGCGGCGGAACAGCCCTCGTCGCGGCGTCGCACGACGCCCTCGCGGCGCAGACCGGCTTTCCCTAATAGCCGGCTATGCGGCGAATGCCGGCGTCATCCTAATGACGCTCTTTGCGATGTTTGCGGCTTTCATTGCTGTCTTCGCCCGCGATCTTCCTTCAACGGACGGTCTGTGGACCGCGCGCCGCGCGCCGCGCATGACGCTCGTCGCCCTCGACGGCGCGCCGATCGAGGTTCATGGCGTGAGCGTCGGGACGCCGGTGCGTCTCGTTGATCTTCCGGTCTATGCGCCGCAGGCCGTGCTCGCGGTGGAGGATCGAAATTTCTACCATCATATCGGGGTCAATCCGATTGCGGTCGCGCGCGCTCTCATCGTCAACGCCGGCGCCGGAGAGGTGCGCCAGGGCGGTTCGACGATCACGCAACAACTCGCGAAGAATCTTTTCCTCTCGTCGGACCGCACGCTGAAGCGAAAAATCCAGGAACTCATTCTCGCGCTATGGCTTGAGCGCCAGTTCACCAAGGACGAAATCCTGACGCTTTATCTCAATCGCGTCTATTTCGGCGCTGGCGCCTATGGCCTCGACGCCGCCGCGCATCGCTATTTCGCCAAATCTCCACGCGCGTTGACGCTCGGCGAATCGGCTGTCTTGGCGGGCCTTCTGAAAGCGCCGTCGCGCTATGCGCCGACGCGAAATCCTGAGGACGCGGGGACGCGCGCGCGCCTTGTGCTCGACGCGATGGAGCAGGCGAAATTCATCACGCATCGCGAGGCGGACAAAGCGCGCGCCGCGCCGGTTCTCCTTGCCGCGGCGTCATTTACGGCCGCGCCTTATTTCGTCGACCATATTTTGCAGGAGACGCATTCCCTGGCGCGCGGCGTCGACGCCGATCTCGTTGTCCGGACGACATTCGATCCAGGGATGCAGCGCGCGCTCGAAGAGGGGATCGCCGCAGGGCTTGCAAAGGCGCCGCTTACGGATGATATCGAGGCGGCGGCGGTCATTCTCGACGGCGAAGGCGCCGTCAGGGCGATGCTCGGGGGACGCGACTATGAAAAAAGCCAGTTCAACCGTGCTACGCAGGCGCGCCGGCAACCCGGCTCCGCCTTCAAGCCTTTTGTCTTCCTTGCCGCGCTTGAAGCCGGCCTGACGCCGCAAACAAGCGTCCTCGACGCGCCGATCCGCGTCGACAACTGGGCGCCCGACAATTATGGCGGGCGCTATTTCGGAGAGGTCAGCCTTAGAAACGCGCTCGCTTTTTCGCTGAACAGCGCGACAGTCCGGTTGCAGGAAT
>JBFXBB010000128.1:0-7985 GCA_050183685.1 Amphiplicatus sp. | reverse complement strand
GTGCCATTGCCGTGATGGACGTCGAAATCGACGACGGCGACGCGCCTTGCGCCATGCGCGGCGCGCGCATGCATCGCCGTCGCCGCCGCGGTCGAAAAGAGACAAAAGCCCATCGCCCGCTCGGGCTCGGCGTGATGGCCCGGCGGGCGCGCCGCGATGAAGGCGTTTGTCGCCTCGCCGGCATAGAGGGCGTCGACAGCGGCGGCGCCCGCGCCGACGGCGCGCAGCGAAGCGTCGAGCGAATGCGGGCCCATGAAGGTGTCGGGGTCGAGCCTGACGAGCGCGTCTTCGGGGGCGGCCGCTTCGATCCGCTTGCGATAGCGGTCCGAATGGACGCGCTCGACGACGGCCGCCGCGGCGCGCGGCGCCTCGCGGCGAAGCAAAGAAGAAAACGCCTCTCCGTCGAGCGCGCGCAGGACGGCGCCGTGCCGCGCGGGCCGCTCGACATGGCCGGGCGGCGTCTCATGCGCGCCGAAGGAGGGGTGGCTGTAAAGGAGGGTCGTCATGCCGCCCTTGCCGGCGACAGCGGCCAGCCCTCGGGCCGCGCTTCGACGATGCCGGCCTCGTCGCCCTTCGACAGGACGCCTGCTTTGCGGACGACCGCGTTCCAGCCGAAAAGGACGCCCTTGACCTCCGGATGCGCCGACAGCCGAAGACGATTGAGCGTGCGAAGCGGCTCGCGGCCGCGGCGCTCGCCCGTCTCCTGATCCGTCGTCGTCACGATGCAGCGGTCGCAGGGCTTGACGAGTTCGATCTCCGCGTCGCCGATGCGGAGCCTGCGCCAGCGATCCTCCGCCCACGGCGCCGCGCCCTCAATGACGAGATTGGGGCGGAACCGGTCCATCCCGACCGGCACGCCGCCGCTCTCGACGATCGCCGCGTTGAGCGCGTCGAGCGAGGCCGTCGCGGCGAGGAGAAGCGGATAGCCGTCGGCGAAACTCACCGGGCCCGCCGCGCTCCACCGCGCCGAGGTCGCGCGCCGCGCCGCGTCGTCCATATAAAAGAGCCGCGCCTCGCGCCCGAGCGCGGCGGACAGGAAAGCATCCGCCGCCGCGCCCCCCGCGAGGGCGTCTATCTCGTCTCGCCACAGCTTGACGCGGCCGCGCGGGCCGGGCCCGTCAAGGGCGACCGCGACGTCGCCGACGCCCTCGGTCCGAAGATGAAGGCCGTCCGCTATTGGACGCGCCTCGATTCGCGCAAGAGCGGGGGCTTCGCGCTGCGTCAGAAATACGCCCTCCCCGTCGGCCGCAAGCCAGCGCCGGTCATGTTCGAAGCCGCGGGGCTCCAGCGCCGCGCGTTCAAGCGCGATCCCCCGCGCGCCTTTCAGCGGATAGATGCAAAGAGCGCCGACATTTAGCATTCCCTCATCCTAACCGGCCGCGCAGGCGTTGTAACGGATAGTGAGCACGTCGATGCGCGGCGGAACCAAGAAGCGCATGGCGAGGCCGACCATGCCCGTGCCGCTGGTCACGAAAACCGGACCGCGCGGCGTCTCGGCCAATCCGTAGCGCGTCACGTCGCACGCGCCCGGCTGCCAGCGGCAGGTGAGAAAGGGGAGGTAAATCTGTCCGCCATGCGTGTGGCCGGCGATCATGAGATCGAATTTCGCGCTTTCCCCGAGGCGCCGTATCAATGAGGGATTATGCGTCAGGACAAGACGCGGGGCGTCGGTCGGCTTATCGAGAAGCGCGCGCTTTTGATGCTCCCCCCAAAGATCGGAAATGCCGACAATGCCGATGTCGTCGCCGGCGACGCGCGCCGATATCGCCTTGTCGTCGATGATCTCGACGCTGAGTTTTTCGAGCGCCGGCGTGAGGATCGCGCTGATGTCGGGCGCCGGCTCGCCGATATCGTGATTGCCGAGCACGGCGTAGACCGGCGCCGCGATGCGGGCGAGCGGCGCGAAGGCCTCGTCAAGCCGCGCCGGCTCGATGAGATAGGCGAAATCCCCCGCAATGAAAACGAGGTCGGGGCGCGCCGCGTTCACGCGCCTGACGATCCGCCCGATCGGCATTTCATTGCCGAATATGCCGATATGGGTGTCCGAAAAGACGGCGAGGCGAAATTCGCCCGCCTTGTCGAAACAGCGCGACAAGGCGATGTCGTGGCGCCCGGCGAGAAGGATTCGCGGCTCGACGAACCGCGCATAGGCGAGAACGCTGAGCGGCGCGAGAAGCGCCGCCGCGCCGTAGCGCCAGAGCCCCTTCCGACGGACGATCAGCCAAAGGAGGACCGGCGCGGCGAGAAAATAAAGATAGGCGGCGTAGTAGAAGTACATTCGGTAGACGCCCACAACGCACCTATCCCTCGCAATTCGCCTTCAGCCAGAGGGCGAAATCGGCCTCGCTCGCCTCGCCCGACGCAAGATCGATCATGATCGCCGCCGCCTCGCTCTCATCGGCGTCAAGATCGGCGCCATTAAGGCCGAGAAGGACATAAGCGCATAAAAATGACGTTCTTTTATTGCCATCGACAAATGGATGGTTCTTCGCAAGCCCGTAGGCAAGGCTCGCGGCGAGCGCAAAGATGGTCGGCTCGCCACAGGCGGCGAGATTTTGCGGACGGGCGAGCGCGCTCGCGAGAAGCCCCTCGTCGCGCCCGCCCTCGGCCCCGCCATGATCGATGAGGCTGCGCGCATGCGCGGCGAGCGCGATCTCGCGCGTGATCCAGATGATGTCCAAGCGGGAAAATCCCTATTTCGAAAGCGCGCGCAGCGTATTGCGGTAGCGCTTCGCGCCCTTCTCGATCCAGCGCAGCGCGTCGTCGAGATCGGCGTCGAAGGCGGTGAGTTCGACGCCCTTCGCCGTGTCGATCGCCTGCACCTCGTCGCCGATATCGACGCCGAGCTTTGCCAGCATTTCCTTCGTCAGGAGAATGCCAGCCGAATTGCCGATCTGGCGAATTTTCAGCCGGTCGCTCATGGCGCGCCTCCGTTATAACATCTGTAATATATAACGTCTGTTATAACGGGTCAAGTTAGCGCCTTCGCCATTCGATCCAGCCACTCGGCCGACAGATCCGCCAACACCGTCGGCGCGCCCATACTCTCAACGATCGGGAAAGCGCCAGCTGCGCATCGCGAATGACGCCCGAATGATAAACGAATACATTGACTATCAATGTATTCGTTGATAATTTGGCCGTCATGCCCCGCGCCCGGCCCGCCATTGCCGAAACCGACGAGGATGACGAGAGCGCCAAGCTCGATCGGGTGTTCTTCGCCCTTTCGGACCCTACCCGCCGCGACATACTCCAGCGACTGGGCGAAGAGCGCTTGCTTGTTTCCGAAATCGCCGACGCCTATGCGATGTCGCTTCAAGCCGTTTCGCGGCATGTGCAGATATTGGCGTGCGCCGGCCTCGTCCGGCAGGAGCGCAGCGGCCGCGTCAGCCCATGCAGCCTTGAGGTCGGGCCGCTCTATTCCGCCGCGGTCTGGCTCAACGGATACAGCCGCTACTGGCAGGCTCAGTTCGATGCGCTGAAATCCTGGCTTGAACGGGACGCCGTCAGACGGGGCCGTCCTGTCCGGAATGGAGCAAAGCGGCGCCGAACCAGTTCCGGAGAGTCCAATGAAATATGAGGACGGAAACCGCAGATTGAAGACTCTACGCGAGCAAATATCCGCCATTCGCTCCGATATGCGCGCGGTGATGACCGCCATAGAGCCGCAGAAGGTCGAAGAGCATGTCTTCCGCATTCTCGCGGGAGACGTGACGCTGACCTCGCTGTTCGGCCGAATGGACGAGTTGATCGTCGTCCACAATATGGGCTCGGCCTGCGCCTACTGCACGCTCTGGGCTGACGGCTATAACGGTCTCTATCCGCAACTCAAGCAGCGTGCGGCGTTTGTCGTGGCGAGTCCCGATTCACCCGAACGGCAGACGGAATTTGCACGCGAAAGGGGTTGGCGTTTTCCTATGGTCAGCGATCGCAATGCGGCCTTTGCGGTTAAGATGGGTTACGCGTCGCCTGACGGACGCTGCAGGCCGGGCTTGTCCGTGTTGCAACGCCGGGCGGGCCTTCTCCTTCGTGTCGCGGACGCCGATTCTTGTCCGCATGACGATTTCTGCGCGATCTGGCACATGTTCGACCTGCTGCCGGGAGGCGCGGCCGACTGGGCCCCAACGCTTGAGCCGATTGTGGAGCAGTAAGCCGTGGCTTGGCGCAAGTCTCCGCCGGAACTCGTCGAAAAGTTTCTGGCCGCATTGCCTCGCGATTCACGGATCGAGCGGCGGCAGATGTTCGGATATCCGGCCGTCTTCGTAAACGGCAACATGTTCGCGGGGCTTCATCAAGAGGATGTGCTCGTCCGCCTGCCGGAGGACGAGCGCGCCGCGCTTCTAAGAGAGGGGGGGCGGCGCTGGGAGCCGACGCCTGGCCGCGCGATGGCGGAATATCGCCTTTTGCCGACCGACCCCGATCACGCAACGCTCGCCCGCTGGATCGGGCGCGCTTTTGCCTACGCCGCCTCTCTGCCGGCGCGATCGCGCAAGGCGCCGCCCCCATCCCCCTCTCGGAAAAGGAGGAACAAGAGATGACGACCTCTCAGACGCTCTCGGGCGGTTGCCATTGCGGAGCCGTGCGATATGCGAGCCAGGCCTCGCCGCCCTTCTCGATCATCTGCTGCTGCACACAATGTCAAAAAATAACGGGCGCGGGGCGCGCGCCTCAATTCGCCCTGCCGAAAGCCACGGTGACGGTTGACGGGACACTGGCCTTCTTCGACCTCAAGGCCGACAGCGGCAACGCGGTCCAAAGCGCCTTTTGTCCTGCCTGCGGCAGCCCGGTCTACAAGTCCTCCTCAGGCTTCGCCGATTTCCTGTTCTTCCATGCCGCGACGCTGGACGACCCCAGCCAATATCAGCCGCAGCGCGTGGTCTGGGCGCGCAGCCGCCAGCCCTGGGACCACCTCGACCCGGCGCTGCCAATGGAGGACTAAATACTCAGCCCGTCAGCGCATCGGGATCAAGCCGGGCGAGCGCCGCGGCGCCCGCCGTCACCGCCGGGACAAGACCCGGCGCGGCCGCGAGCGTGTTCTCCGCATAGAAGCGCGCGATCGCGATCTTGCTTTCGAGCCATTTCTTCGCCGCCCCCTTCTCCTTGGCCGCAAGGGCCGCGGCCATCGCCCCGCGGGCGAGATAATAGCCGCCCGCAAGGTCGCCGAATTGGCGCAGATAGGGCGTTGCTCCCGCAAGGACGTCCTCTTGATCCTTCGCCGCGGCTTGCAGCAGATAATCCGTAGACGACTGAAGCGCCGACGCCGCCTCTTCGAGCCGAATGCCGATCGCCTGCAAATCGCCGCGCTTGCCCGCTTTCATGAGGATCGCCTGCTCGCGCGCATTCTGGATGAAGGCGCGCGCGGCGGCGCCGCCGTCGCCCTGCAATTTCCGTCCGACGAGATCGATCGCCTGGACGCCGTTCGTTCCCTCATAGATCGCGGCGATGCGCGCGTCGCGCACATGCTGGGCGGCGCCGGTCTCCTCGATATAGCCCATGCCGCCATGCACTTGCACGCCGAGCGAAGCGACGTCATTGGCGCGGTCCGTCGACCAGGCTTTCGAAATCGGCGTCAAGAGCTCTTCGAGCGCCTTTGCTTTTTGCCGCGCCTCGGCGTCCGGCGCGCGGCGCGCGAGGTCATAGGCGACGGCGTTCGCATAGCAAATGGCGCGCGCGGCCTCGACATAGCTTTTCATCGTATAGAGCATGCGGCGAACGTCGGGGTGCTCATAGATCGGGATCATGTCGCCCGATTTGACGCCCGGCGCGCGGCCCTGGCGGCGCTCCTGCGCAAAGCTCAGGGCGCGCTGATAAGCGCGCTCGGCGACGCCGACGCCCTGCACGCCGACATCGAGCCGCGCGGCGTTCATCATGATGAACATGTTTTTGAGGCCCTTGTTCTCCTCGCCGAGCAAGAGGCCATAGCATTCGCCCTTCTCGCCATAGGCCATGACGCAGGTCGGGCTGCCATGCAGGCCCATTTTCTCTTCGAGCTTGAGGCAGGCGACGTCGTTGCGCGCGCCGATCGATCCGTCCGCCTCCACATGATTCTTCGGAACGATGAACATCGAGATCCCCGCCGTTCCCTCTGGCGCGTCAGGCAGGCGCGCGAGCACGAGATGAACGATATTCGCCGCAAGGTCGTGGTCGCCATAGGTGATGAAAATCTTCTGGCCGCTGATTTTATAGCGGCCGTCGCCGACCGGCTCGGCCTTGGCGCGGATGGCCGAAAGATCCGAGCCCGCCTGCGGCTCGGTCAGATTCATCGTCCCCGTCCATTCGCCCGAGACGAGCTTCGGCAGGAAGAGGCGCTTTTGCTCCTCCGTTCCGGCGTGGAGAAGCGCCTTGACGGCGCTCGCCGTCAGCGACGCGCCGATGGCGAAGGACATGCAGGCGGCGTTAAGCGCATCGGCGAGCGCCGTCGCGAGCACGAAAGGAAGGCCCTGCCCGCCCCATTCTTCCGGCGCGGCGAGACCGCCCCAGCCGCCTTCGACAAATTGCGCATAAGCCTCCTTGAAGCCGGGGCTCGTCCTGACGACCCCGTTTTCCAGCCGCGCGCCGTTTCTGTCGCTCGTCTCGTTCAGCGGCGCGACGACCTCGTCGCAAAATTTCGCCATTTCGCCGAGGATCGCCTCGACGAGATCGCCGGAGAGGTCGGGGAAGGCGCCGCGCGCAAGCGAGTCAAAGCCCGCCGCATGATCGAGCGTGAAGCGCATGTCGCGGACGGGCGTCGCATAGGTCATGGGCGGGCCTCCTTATTTCGCCGGCGCTCGTCTTTTCGCGCATCTTACCGGGCGCGGCTAGCATAGGCCGCAGCCGCGCCTTAAATATCGGCCTCATGACGACGCTCGATTGGCGGGACATAAGGCGCGCGGCCGAACGCCTGCGCGAGGGCGGACTCGTCGCGATTCCGACGGAAACGGTTTACGGCCTCGCCGCCAATGCAACCGAAGACCGCGCGGTCGCGCGGATTTTCGAGGCGAAGGGAAGGCCGCGTTTCAATCCCCTCATCGTGCATGTCGCGGGCCTCGCCGAGGCCCGCGCCCATGCGACATTCTCGCCGCTCGCCGAAAGACTCGCGCGCGCCTTCTGGCCCGGACCGCTGACGCTTGTCCTTCCCCGCGCGGCGCGCTCGCCTTTGTCGCTCCTCGTCAGCGCCGGGCTTGACACCGTCGCCTTGAGAGCGCCCGCCCACCCCGTCGCCCGCGCCGTGATCGAGGCGGCGGGCCTTCCCCTCGCCGCGCCGAGCGCCAATCGCTCAGGCTCGGTCAGTCCGACAATGGCGGCGCATGTCCTGGGCGGGCTCGGCGACAGGGTCGAGATGATTCTCGATGGCGGCCCCTGCCGGGTCGGGCTTGAGTCGACGATCGTGAAGATCGAGGGCGACGAAGTGACCGCGCTTCGCGCCGGCGGGCTTTCTTATGCAGAGATCGAGACCGTCGTCGGCCGCCCCCTCCGGCGCGCCGAGGCCGGCGCGGTCGAGGCGCCGGGCATGCTGGCGAGCCATTACGCGCCCGCGGCGGCGCTGCGCCTCAATGTCGAGACGCCGGCGCGAAACGAGGCCTATATCGCCTTCGGCGAAACGCCTGAAGGCCATCCGTATACGCTCAATCTGAGCCCGGCGCGGGATCTGGGCGAGGCCGCGGCCCGTTTCTTCGCCTGCCTGCATGAGGCGGACCGGCTTTGCCGGCTGCACGGCCTTGCGGGCGTCGCCGCCGCGCCCATCCCCAAGGAGGGCCTCGGCGAAGCGATCAATGACCGGCTGCGCCGCGCCGCCATCCGGGACTAGCATGGGGGCAATAGCATTCGCTCGGCGGCCCCGCGGCCCATCCTTCGTGACGCGCCTTCGGCGCTCCTCAGGATGAGGCCCGTTTTGTTGCAATAGGACGAAGCCTCATCCTGAGGAGGCGCAATGAGGCTGCGCAATATTGCAACAAGCATGGGCCTCATCCTGAGGAGGCGCGCAAGCGCCGTCACGAAGGATGGGC
>JBFXBB010000127.1:0-8014 GCA_050183685.1 Amphiplicatus sp. | reverse complement strand
CTCCTCCGTATGAAAGACGCGGATCTTGCCCGAGCGCACATTCGTCGCCGAGAGATAAAGCTGCATTCGCCGGCATTGGCGCAACTCGTCGAAATCGATGCATTTAAGGAGAATATCGCGCAATGGATTGATGTTGAGCGGGTTGAATTGATAAGGCGAAAAGGTGCGCGTCACCGCCTCGAACATTTGATAGGAGATCGAATTTTCGAGATTGTATTCGCTGAGCGCCATGTCCCAGGGCGTTCGCTTGACCGGGCTGTAAAAAACGCCGAACTCGCTCGCCGTTCGCCAGACTTCGTCGAGCTTGGCGCGGCCCCCGGCGGCGGCGCCGAGATGCATGCCATAAGCGAGCGCGGCGGCGTTTATCGCGCCCGCGCTCGTTCCCGAAACGCCCTCGATCTCGATTCGATCGTCCTCAAGCAGGCGATCGAGAACGCCCCAGGTGACGGCGCCATGCGCGCCGCCGCCCTGAAGGGCGAGATTGATTTTTTTGGGCACGCTATTTCGCTACCCAGCCGCCGTCGATCGAGAGCGCCGCGCCGGTGATCGAGGCGGCGTTTTGGGACGTCAGATAGAGCGCCAACGCGCCGATATCCTCGACCTTGACGAATTGTTTTGTCGGTTGCGCGTCGAGGATCACTTTCTCGATCACGTCCTTTTCGCTCATGCCGCGCGCTTTGGCCGTATCGGGAATTTGCTTTTCGACGAGAGGCGTCTTCACATAGCCGGGGCAAATTGCATTGCATGTGACGCCGAATTCGGCGCCTTCGAGCGCAACGGTTTTGGTCAGGCCGACAAGCCCGTGCTTGGCGGCGACATAGGCGGACTTAAAAGGCGAGGCGACGAGCCCGTGCGCCGAGGCGATATTGATGATGCGTCCAAATTTCCGCGCCTTCATGCCGGGAAAGGCCGCCTTGATCGTATGAAAGGCGGCGGATAGGCAGATGGCGAGGATCGCATCCCATTTCGTTTCGGGGAACTCCTCGACCGGAGCGACATGCTGGATGCCGGCATTGTTCACAACGACGTCAACTTGGCCGAAGGCTTTCTCCGCCTCGGCGACAAGGGCGCGGATTTCGGCGGGCTTGGTCATGTCGGCGCCGTTGTAGCGGATGTCCGTATCGTGCTTTTTCGCGAGATTTGAACGAATCTGCTCAATTTCCTGCGCTTCGCCGAAGCCGTTGAGCATGACATTGGCGCCCGCCCCTGCTAGCGCGGTCGCGATGCCGAGGCCGATGCCGCTGGTCGAGCCGGTGACGATGGCGTTGAGAGGCTTAGTCATGGGGAGATCCCTTCAATGGCGAGAGGAGGGACGCAACTTAAAGCCAGGCGCAGGGGCCCCGCAATCGCCCGATCGGAACGCTTCAACACATTTATCCGTCGCTATGGCGATTTCGTTCCGAGGGGGGTAGAATAAACCTCCGTCAGGGTTCGGGAGGCGGAAATCGATGAATGGTCGATCAGGCGTAATGACAGGGCTGATCGCAGTCTTGGCCGCCGCGCCTGCAAGCGCGCAAATGGCGGTGACGACGATCGGCGCGACTGACGCGGTGCTTTGCTACCAAAACGCCGCGAGCGATTTTAGTCAGGACACGGGTCCTTGCGACGATGCATTGAGAGATGTGCAATCGCGTTCTGATCGAAAGAAAACGCTCGTTAATCGCGGCATCATTTATAATCGCGCAGGCGATTATCGCGCTGCTTTCGCCGATTTCGACGCGGCGCTCGAAATCGACCGGAGCCTTGCCGAGGCTTATGTCAATCGCGGCAACACATATTTTCTTACCGGCCGCAATGACGAGGCGATCGGCGACTACGAACGATCGATCACGCTCGGCGTGAACAAGCCCTGGGCCGCGTGGTACAATATTGGGCTTGTCTATGAAGCCAAGGGAAACGCCGGCAAGGCGCGGGACGCCTATGTGCGCTCGCTCGAACTCAACCCGAATTTTACGCAAGCCGAAGAGAAGCTAAAGCTCCTTGACCGGGACAAGCCGAAAGAATACGGCGACGCTAGGGCGCATTCCGAAAAGTGGGAGCCGGTTTTCGGAATAAATGCGCGACAAATAAAAATCTAGAGCATGGTCCCCGACTCGCATTTCGGGGACTATGCTCTAGGCGAAGCATTCCTCAAGAAACGCTGTAAAGCTTCTCCAGGCGCGATCGGCGGTCTTCTTGTCATAGACCGTGCCGAAATCGGGATCATTCGCTTCGGGATTCATGAAGGCGTGCATCGCGCCGCCATAGGCGTGGATCTGCCAATCGGCTTTGGCGTCCGTTAGTTCCTTGCCGAGGCCGACGACATCCTCCGGCTTGACCATCGGGTCGTCCCAGCCGTGATAAGCCGCCACCTTCGCCTTGATCCTGTCGCCTTTGGCGTTGTCAGGCGCGCCGAAAAGGCCGTGAAAACTCGCTACGCCTTTGATGTCGACCCCGGTCCGCGCCAGGTCGAGGACGCAAAGGCCGCCAAAGCAAAAGCCCATCGCGACGATCCTGCCGGGGTCGATTTCGTTCTGCGCCTTGGCGACATCGAGGATGTGAAGGAGACGCGATTGCAGCATCGCGCGATCCTCAAGGAAAGGCGTCATCAATTTCTGGTTTTCTTCCTTGCTGGTCCCGACGACGCCCTTGCCATAAAGGTCGAGCGCGAAGCCCCTATAGCCGAGCGCGGCGATTTTCCGGGCGAAGTCGACTTCGCCCTCGGTCCGCCCGGCCCAGGCATGGGAGATGAGGACGCAGGGTCGCTTGCCCTCCATTTTGTCGTCAAAGGCAAGGGCGCCTTCAAGCGCCGTTCCTTGATGCGCGTATTCAACAGGACGCGTTTTGATCGCCATGACGGACCTCCCTTTCGACAGGTTTCGGTCTTATTGACTTAGGACGCGCGGGGCAACCGCGCGGCCGAGGAGGCGTTCTCTCGCCGCGCGATATTGCGCGTCGAGCCGGTCGACATAAGCGGCGGCGCTGAGGACGGATTTGACGGCGCCGATGCCCTGGCCGGAGCCCCAGATATCCCGCCAAGCCTTTTTCGCAGCCGCGCCGCCTGAGCCGAAATCCATTTTCGAGGGATCGCTTTGCGGCAGGTTGTCCGGGTCGAGGCCCGCCGCGATGATCGAGCCTTTGAGGTAGTTGCCGTCGACGCCGGTAAAAAGGTTTGTATACACAATATCGCCCGCCCCGCCGTCGACGATCGCCTGTTTATAGGCGGCTGAGGCGTTGGCTTCCTCGGTTGCGATGAAAGCGGAGCCGATATAGCCGAAATCGGCGCCCATCGCTTCGGCGGCGAGAATAGCGTCTCCCGTTGCGATCGCGCCGGCAAGGATGATCGGCCCCTTGAACCAGTCGCGAACTTCTTGCACGAGCGCGAAAGGCGACAGGACGCCGGCATGGCCTCCTGCGCCGGCGGCGACGAGGATGAGTCCGTCCGCGCCCTTCGAGACCGCCTTCTTGGCGAAGTCATTGTTGATGACGTCGTGAAAGACGAGGCCGCCATAGGAATGGATCGCCTTATACACTTCTTCCCGCGCGCCGAGGGAGCAAATGACGATCGGGACTTCATGCCGGACGCAGACTTCAAGATCCTTGAGCAGCCGGTCGTTCGATCGATGCACGATCTGATTGACCGCGAAGGGCGCGGCCGGGCGGTCCGGATGCGCCTCGTCATGGAGCGCCAGAGCCTCCTTGATCTCGACGAGCCAACGATCGAGCTCGTCTTGCGGGCGCGCGTTCAATGCGGGAAAGGAGCCGATGACGCCCGCGCAGCATTGCGCGATGACGAGCTTCGGATTGGAGACGATGAAGAGCGGCGCGCCGATGACAGGCAGGCGCAAGGACTTCTTGATCTGCTCGACAGTCGGCATGGCGTTTTTCTCCGGGCTTCTTCTGAGACGCTATGAGGGCGCGCGCCCGCGCGCAACGCCGCTATCATTGCCGGGCCCCATTCGATAGGCTCGCGCCGGGGAGAGGCTCTCATGCGCGCCATGGCCCTTGTCGAAATCGGACGTCCGCTCGAATGGTTGGAGCGGGAAACGCCCGCGCCCGGCGGCGGCGAGATTCTGATCCATGTCGGCGCCTGCGCGGTCTGCCGCACCGATCTTCATGTCGTCGACGGCGAGCTTCCGACGCCGCCGCTGCCGGTCATTCCCGGCCATGAAATTATCGGCCGCGTCGCGGGGCTCGGGGCCGGCGTCAAGAATTTTCGCGAAGGCGACCGGGTCGGCGTTCCCTGGCTTGGCTGGACCTGCGGCGTCTGCCGTTTCTGCCGCTCCGGCCGCGAAAATCTGTGCCCGAAGGCGAAATTTACCGGCTATACGATCGATGGCGGCTTCGCCGACTACAGCATCGCCGATCATCGCTTCGTTTTTCCCGCGCCGCCCTCCTATGCCGATGAAGCGGCGGCGCCCTTGATGTGCGCAGGATTGATCGGCTACCGCGCCTATCGGGCGGCGGGCGCGGCGCGCCGTCTCGGGCTTTACGGTTTCGGCGCGGCCGCCCATATCATCGCCCAGCTCGCCGTCCATGACGGCCGCGAGGTTTACGCCTTCACCAAGCCGGGCGATGCAAAAGGGCAGGCCTTCGCCCGATCGCTCGGCGCGGTCTGGGCCGGCGGCGCCGACGAGCCTCCCCCTGAGCCGCTTGACGCTGCACTCATCTTCGCGCCTGTCGGCGCGCTTGTTCCAGCCGCGCTCCGGGCCGTCGACGATGGCGGGATCGTGGTGTGCGCCGGCATTCATATGAGCGACATCCCGTCATTTCCCTATTCGATCCTCTGGCGCGAGCGCGCTGTGACGTCGATCGCCAATCTGACGCGCCGCGATGGCGAGGAATTTCTCGAAATCGCGCCGGCGGCGCAGGTCAAAACCTCGATTCGGATCTATGATCTGACGCGCGCCAATGAGGCGCTCGGCGATCTCCGGCATGGACGCTTTGCGGGCGCGGCGGTGCTGACAATGAGCGGCGGGCCCAAGGAGCGTTCAATCTGAATTCATTTTCCGCTTCAGGCGACGCTCACCTGCGGGGCGGCTTCGGGAAGATCCTCGCCGAAGGCGCGCTGATAGAATTCGGCGACGGTCGGCCGTTCGAGCTCGTCGCACTTATTGAGGAAAGTGACGCGGAAGGCGTAGCCGATATCCTGAAAAATCTCGGCGTTCTGGGCCCAGGTGATCACGGTGCGCGGGCTCATCACCGTTGAGATGTCGCCATTGATGAAGGCGTTCCGCGTCATGTCGGCGACCCGCACCATCGCGGCGATCGCGGCGCGGCCTTCTTTCGAATTATAAAGCGGCGCCTTGGCGATGACGATCTCAACCTCTTCGTCATGCGGTAGATAGTTCAGCGTGGTGACGATCGACCAGCGGTCCATCTGGCCCTGATTGATCTGTTGCGTGCCGTGATAGAGCCCCGTCGTGTCGCCGAGGCCGATCGTGTTCGTCGTCGCGAAAAGGCGAAAATAAGGGTGGGGCGTCAACACCTTGTTCTGGTCGAGCAAGGTGAGCCGGCCCTCGGCTTCGAGCACGCGCTGAATGACGAACATGACGTCGGGCCGGCCGGCGTCATATTCGTCGAAAACAAGCGCGACGGGGCGCTGAAACGCCCAAGGGAGAATCCCCTCCTTGAAAGCGGTGACCTGCACGCCGTTTTCGACGACGATCGCGTCCTTGCCGATGAGGTCGATGCGGGAGACATGGCTGTCGAGATTGACGCGCACGCAGGCCCAGTTGAGTCGCGCGGCGACCTGTTCGATATGGGTCGACTTGCCCGTGCCGTGATAGCCCTGCACCATCACGCGCCGGTTATGCGCGAAGCCGGCGAGGATCGCCCGCGTCGTTTGCGGATCGAAGCGGTAGGCTTCGTCCACCCGCGGGGTGTAGTCATTCGGCGCGGCGAACGCTGGGACCTTCATGTCGAAATCGACGCCGAACAGCTTGCGCGGGTCGACGGTCTCATCGGGCTTGTCGAGGAATTTTTCGTCGCTGACGGGCATCGGTCTTGCGCGGGAAGCGTCCTTTATTGGCGGCGGGGCGATAAACGGCGGACCCTCGCGCGAAAGGGAGTTGAATACAAGGCCTTGGGGGGGGAGCGGCCAACGGGGCGCGCCATCCAACAAAAAGGGCGGCTTACGCCGCCCTTCATTTGACAGAGGAGACGCGCCGTTAGGCGGCTTTGCGCCGGCGCAGCGAATAGCCGAGCCCGGCAAGGCCGGCCAGAAAGAGCGGGATCGCGCCCGGGATCGGCACCGCCGAGACGACGGCGATGAGATTGGCGTTGTTCGCCTGTCCTTCGACCGTGCTGAACGCGCCGACAATATTTCCGCCGACTTGAAAGCCAAGGATCGAGACCGTGTAAAGCAGGCCGTTGACGGAGAAGTTCTGCGACAAACCGGAATTGGTGATGGTCACAATGTCGTTGCAGCAATTGCCGCCGCCGACATTCGCGGTTTCGTCATGGTCGAAATTGAAGACGAAATTGAACAATCCTTGCGGATTTCCGTCGACGGCGATGTTCATCGCGACGGTCAGGACGGTTGATTCGAGTTCCGGGCCCGGATTGGCGATCGGGAAGTTGTTGTGAGTGAATGTGCCGAGCGTCAGTTGCGCGTTCGGCGGAACATTGACATTGGTATTGCTCGCCGCGCCGAAGACATAGCTGCTTTTCGGGCCGGAGGAGGGCACCGGATTGCCCCAGGCGAGCGTCGCCGTCGAGGTGCCGTTGCCGGTGACGGTGAATGTCCCGGGACTGACGCCCGTCGAATTCGACCACGCTCCGGTGATGTTTGAAAAAGACACTGTCGCCGCATTGGCGGCGGTCGCGAAAACGGCGAAGGCGCCGACCGCGAGGCCTGCAAGGATTTTACGCATGATCTCCCCCAACGAGAGCTGTAACGAGAAGCCCATTGCACCTGTGTCGAGACACAGAGTCAAGAATGATTTACCGAACAAATGCTGGTTTTATGGGGATTTTTTAGGAAGGCGCGCGAGCGGCGCCAGGCGCGAGGCCGCGCCGGCCGTCGGTCAGCGGGCGCGTCAGCAGATTCCGGCCTTTTTCAGGATTTGATGCGCTTTGACCACGGCGGCGAGCTGCGATTCGGCGCTGCGGTCGCCGCCATTGGCGTCCGGATGGTAGCGGCGCAACAATTCGGCGTAGCGCCGCCTTATATCGGGCCCCGCCGCCGTCGCTCGGAGCCCCAATGTCTCGAAGGCCTGCGCCTGGAGTTTCGGCAAAACGCGGCCATTGCGCATTTTCGCCTGCATGGGCGGGCGGCGGGGGGCGTCGGCGAAGAGGCCAAACGCATCCTGCAAATCGCCGAAACCGCGAGGATGCGCGGCGCGCGCCCGGTCATTGCGGCCCATCGACCAGGTCGGCCGGTCGCCATAGAGCGTCGCGAGGCGGGCCGCTTCGGCTTCCGGCTCCGACAGGCCCTCGAAGAAATTCCAGCGGCGGTTGTGCTCATGAGCGTGCTGCACGCAAAGCCAGAGCTTGGCTTGCATCTCGCGTGGATTCTTGGCGACCCGAACCGCCGCCCTGTGCGAGCAATCGGGCGCCTCGCAGAGTCGCGTCGCCGCATGCGTCCAAGCCGGCGGCTCGTCGCCGGCGGCGGGCGGACGCACGCGAATGTCGAAGCCAAGGCGCGGCTTATACGCATATTCGCTCATAGATGTAGTATGGTCGCGCCGCGCGGTTGATACAATCTTGACAATCGCGCGCCGCGCGCCTTGCGCAAGGGAAATTTGATGTCCGTCGCCGATGTCATCCGTTCGAAACTGATTGAGGCGTTTTCGCCGGAGGCGCTCGACGTTCACAATGAATCCGGCCTTCATAAGGGCCATGAGGGCGCGCGCCCCAAATCAGGGATGGGGGAGGGAGAGTCGCATTTTCGCATCACCATCGTCGCGCGCGCATTCTAAGGACGCTCGCGCATCGAGCGTCAACGCGCGATCAACGCGGTTCTTAGGGAAGAACTCGCCGGGCCTCTTCACGCCTTGGCGATAAAGGCGTTGACGCCGGACGAAGCCGAAGA
>JBFXBB010000126.1:0-8024 GCA_050183685.1 Amphiplicatus sp. | reverse complement strand
CGCGGGCGGGCATCGGAGCGTCTCGGAACTGCACGCCGGTAACAGCGCCAGTCCGGACGCGGTTCCGCCTAAAATGGGAAGAGGATGTCGTAGAGCTGTTGGCCGTAGCGGGCTTGCTGCACGTCTGTAAGTTGTCCGCGCCCGCCATAGGAGATGCGCGCCTCGGCGATTTGCGTATGCGCGATGCGGTTGGCGTTCGAAATGTCCTCGGGCCGGATGACGCCTGTCACGACGAGTTCGCGCACCTCGTAATTCACCCGCACTTCCTGCTTGCCGGCGATGACGAGATTGCCGTTCGGCAGGACGTCCGTCACGATCGCCGCGATGGTAAGCTCGACATCCTCGCGCCGGTCGACGCTGCCTTCGCCGCGCACGGTCGAGCCGGAGGATAGTTCGACGAGCGGCGAGGCGGACGCGCCGTTCGGAAGGATGTCGACGAGCTTCTGTTCGAGTCCGCCGAAGGCGGGAATATCGGCTGCTTCGCTATTGGCCCGGGTGCGTTCCGTCGAATTGTCGAGCCTTGCCTTGTCTTTGATGTCGATGACGACGGTGACGATGTCGCCGCGCGTGCGCGCGCGCTGATCCTTGAAAAAGGAGCGCGCGCCAGGCCGCCACAACGAGTTCGCATTCGCCGGCTCCAGATTGCGTTGGGGCATCGGCATCGAGACCGTGCGCCCGCCATAAAGGGCGGACGGGTCTTCCGTCGGCGACATCGCCGGCGCCTTGCCGATATTCTTGATGCGGCCCGCGGTCGCGCAACCCGCGCCCGACAGGAGCGCAAGGCCGAGGCAAAGAAGACCGAATGCGCGCATGATTTACTCCATGCCGGAAGCAGCGAGGCGAGGCGAGGCGACGGCGAGCCGATTCGCACCGATGATGACGGCCTTGACGATGCGCTCGCTCTTGACGTTCTTGACGTCGATCACATCGCCCTTGGCGCCCGCCGCTTGCGCCACGCCGGCATGGGAGAGCGCGAGCCCCGAGGCGACATAGGTCATGGTGACGAGCGCGCCTTTTTTTACAAGCACCGGCGCTATGACGTCATTCGGACGCAAGGCTTGGCCGGCCTGCAAGGTCCGGCGCGCTTCCATGCCGACAAGCGCGTCGAGGCTTGAGATATAGTCCGCGGGCCGCGCCTCGCTCGTCTTGATCCAGTCGATATTGTCCTCGGCGATCACGTCGCCGCGCGCAACGGGCGCGATCAGAGCCGGAAGCAGGGCGGGAATTTTCGCGACGCCGGCAATCGCCGCGCCGGGCGAGCCGTCCATGCCGCGGACGCGTATCAGGAACCGGCCGGAGACGGGATTGACGCTGACGCTGTCGAAATCGGGCGTCTTGTTTGCGAGAACGATCGGCGCGTTCGGCTCGGAGAGCGCGATCTCGGCATTGGCGGGAACGCCTTTTTCCATTAGCGCCGCCTCGATCGAGGGGAGAATGTCTGCGGCGCGGAGCGCAACCGGCTCCGCATTCGCGCTGAGCGGCGCGAGGATAACGAGAAGAAACCAGAGGATTATCGCCGCGTAAGCGATGAAGCCCTTGGAATTGGTTGTGTCGCCGCCCAGCCTCATAACGACCTACCGCCGAAGATTCGCATTTGTCGCGAGCATCTCATCTGATGTCTCGATCACCCGCGCGTTCATCTCATAGGCGCGCTGCGCGGCGATGAGCGCTGTGATTTCCTGCACAGGATCGACATTCGAGGTTTCGATGAAGCCTTGCAGGATCGCGCCGAAGCCGGGATCGCCGGGATTGCCGATGACCGGTTCGCCGGAGGCGGCGGTTTCGAGAAGAAGATTGCCGCCAATCGCTTCAAGGCCTGATTCATTGAAGAAAGTGACGAGTTCGAGTCGTCCGAGCTCGCGAAGATTTTGCTCGCCCGCGACTCGCGCCTCGACGATCCCGTCCTTCGAGATGGAGATGTCGACGGCTTCCTCCGGCACGGTGACGCCCGGCAGCACTTCGTAGCCATCCTCGGTGACGATGCGTCCATCCGCGGAAGCCGCAAAATTGCCGGCGCGCGTATAAGCCTCCGTTCCGTCGGGCAGGAGCACGCGGAAGAGGCCGCGCCCGGAGATCGCGAGATCATAGTCATTGCCGGTCGCCGTGACATTGCCCTGCTCGGCGATGCGATAGACCGAGCCCGTCTTAACGCCGGCGCCGATCTGCACGCCGTTCGGCGTCACCGTTCCCGTCGCCGAGGAGATCGCGCCGGCGCGTTCGAGCGTTTGATAAAGAAGATCCTGGAACTCCGCCCGCTGCCGCTTATAGCCGACTGTGTTCAAATTCGCGATATTGTTCGAGATGACCTCGACATTTCTCTGCTGGGCGAGCATGCCCGTCGCGGCGATGGACAGGGATTTCATTGTCGTCTCCCTCAGGCGGTTTCGGTCAGCTTCTGGACGGTCTCGCGCGCGAGTTCGTCCGAGGCTTCAATAACCTGCGCGGCCTGCTCATAGGCGCGCATGATTTCGATCATGTCGGTGACGGCCGCGATCGGCTGAACGTTCGATGTCTCGACAAATCCCTGGCGGATTCGAGGCGTTTCGACCGGGATCGCTTCTGACGCGGCGGCGAAAAGATTGTCGCCGCGTTTTTCGAGCGCGGCCCTGTCGTCAAAGCGGAAGACGCCAAGACTCGCGATCTCGGAATTGCTCTGCTGCAATGCGCCGTCGGGGGTCAGGAGAAGCGGTCCGGCTTCCGGATCGACCAGCACCGGCGCGCCGCCAGCGTCAAGGACGCGCGCGCCGCCGCGCGTGACGAGTTCGCCATCGGCGTTGAGCGTGAAGCGGCCGTCGCGCGTATAGCGCAGGCCTTCGCCGGTCTCGACGCCGAAAAAGCCGTCCCCGTCGATCGCAAAATCGAACGGCGAATAAGTCGGCTCCAGTCCGCCTGCGGAAAAATCCGTATAGCTATCGGGGTCGTAGACGAGGGAGATGAGGTTGTCGCCGGCGGCCTCGCCGCCGATTTCGGCGAGATATTCGCGAAAGGCGACATGGTCGGATTTGAATCCCGCTGTCGATTGATTGGCGATATTGTTCGCCGTCGCTTCGAGCGCGCGCGCCAGCACGATCTGCCTTGCAAGCCCTGCGGTGATGGCGTTTTCCATGCGGCGGCCGGCGCAATCGCCGTGCCAGAAAAAAGATTCATAAAATCAGTAGCTTAGCCTGTCGGCGGGCGGGCTGACGGAAATTTTTGCCGGGCAAAAAGCGCCGCAGAAACAGTCCTTTAACCCTGTTTCGTTTGAATCCGCCGGGAAAGGCAGGATCGTGGCTAGGCGCGTCAAATGACAAACACCATCATGCTCGGCGCGCGCCAGCGCGTCAGGACCCCAGGCAAATATGTGGTGATGTTCGCTGCGGCGGCGCTGCTCGTTATTTTTGGCGCGACGAGCCTTCTGAGGGATATCGATCATGCGCAGCCGTTAACGCTCGCCGGCGCATCGACGGGCGCGCCCGGGTCGACGGATATTGTTCCTCTGCGCGAATTCCTTGTCGATCTCGCCCCGGACCGGAGCGGGCGCGTCACTTTTCTGAAACTTTCCGTGCAAATCGTCGCGCCGCCGAAATCGGGCGCGCGCTTTGTCGAGCGCGTTGCGGCCGCCGAGCCGCTGATCGCCGAGCGCGTCACCTTCATGCTGCGCGGCTTGTCGCCAGAGGATTTCGCCGGCGAGGAAGGCATGCGCCGCGTCAAGGCGGAAATACGCCGACGGATCAATCTTGTCCTTGCGCCCGACGAGGCCGCGGATGTCGTCATCAGCGATCTCGTCATCCAATAGGAGTGTCATGACCGCGAAAGAAGCATTGCCTGCACCCGATGAGGTCGCCTGGCGCGATCCCGAGGAAGATGCGCTTTTGGGCTTCGATTTTGGCGCTGCCGAATTCGTCGACCGGTCGGGGTTGAAAGCGCTGGTGAATTCCGCCCTCGTCTCGCATCCGCGCCTGCCGATGCTCGACGTTATTTTCGACCGCACCGCGCGGTTGATGACGACGAGCCTCAGGCAGCTCACGGACGATAACGTCGAGGCGTCGCTCGACGACGTTTCGACGACGCGCTTCGGCGAGTTCACGCAGTCGGTGTCGCAGCCGGCTGTCATCGGCGTCGTGCGCGTCGCCGCGCTCGACAATTACTGCCTCGTCGCCGCCGATGCGGCGCTTGTCTACTCGATCGTCGACCTTCTGCTTGGCGGACGGCGTGGCGGCGGGGCGCTCGCGATTGACGATCGCGGCTTTACCGCCATCGAGCTTGGCCTTGCCGAACGCATTCTGACGGTGCTTGTCGCCGACCTTGCCGACGCATTCCGGCCGGTCGCCGATGGGGCTTTTTCGCTCGATCGAGTGGAGACGACGCCGCGCTTTGCGGCGATCGCACAGGAGGCGAGCGTGTGCGCGCTCGCAAAATTCCGCGTCAAGCTTGAGGAGCGGGGCGGGCGCGCTTCGGTGCTGATCCCGCACGCGGCGCTCGAACCGGTGAAGAAGTTTCTCGTCCGCGATTTCATCGGCGAGACGAGTCAGTCCGACCGCGTCTGGCGCGAGCATCTTTCTGCGGAAGTCGCCGCCGCGTCAGTCGATCTTCAGGTTGTCGTCGCAGAAAAAATAATGACCGTCGGGGCGCTCAAAAACCTGGCGGTCGGCGAGACGCTTGTCCTTGGCGGGCGCGGGGTCGGCGCAGTCGATATTAAAGCGGGCGAGGCGGTCATCGGTCGCGGCCGCGTCGGCCGCGCCGGCGAGGCGGTTGCGGTAAAGCTTGAGAGCGCGCTCTCGCGGCCGCGTGAAAAAGGACTCTGTTGATGAGCGCGCTTTTGGATCTCATCGTGGCGGCGCTGCTGATAGCGACATCGGCTTATTGTTTTGTGCTGAACCGGCGCCTCTTGGCGCTCAAAGATGGTCAAGCGAGTCTTGAACGTTCAATCGCCGCCTTTGATGCGGCGACGCGCCGGGCCGAGCAAAATCTCGCCCGCATTGAAGGCGTCGTCAGCCATGTGCGCGCGCTCGCGGCGCGAGGGAACAAGCGATGACCCGCGGGCGTCCGCGCGTGCTTCCGGTCGTCATTCTTGCGATGACGGCGCTCCTTGTCGTCAAGACGGCCAATCTCTGGGTCGGCTTTTCTTCCGCCGAGGCGGCGCCGGACGAACCGCCCGCCGAAGAGGCGCCAGCCGCCCCGCCGGCGTCGCCGACGGAGGCGGAAAAGCGCATTCTCGAACAGCTCGCCGCGCGCCGTGCGGAGCTTGAAACACGCGAAGAAGCGGTCGCGACCCGCGAGGCGCTGCTCGAAATCGCCGCGCGCCGGATCGAGACGCGATTGGCTGACCTCGCCGCGGAAGAGGAAAAGCTGCGCGGGCTGAGAGCGGAAAAAAAGGCGCGCGAAGACGAGGAGTTCGAGGCGCTCGCGAGCGCCTATGAGCGCATGAAAGCACGCGACGCCGCGCGGATTTTCGAATTGCTAGACGAGGATGTTCTCGTTCCGGTCGCCTCGGGGATGCGCACGCAGGCGCTCGCCGGCGTCCTTGCTGAAATGAATCCCGAAAAAGCGCGTTTCCTCACACGGCTTCTCGCCGACCGCCGCCGGGAGGCGAATGCGACACAGACGGGTCCGCAATGATTCGAGCGCTGCTTTTGCCGCTTGCCGCGGCGATCTCTTCGCAAGCCCCCCTGCTCGAAAAGAGGGCGCCGGGCGACGACTTTGCGAGCGGCGCCGAGCAAGCGGCCGGTCTCCCATTGGTCTTTTCTTCCACGGAGGGGGCGCTGGATCAGGCGCGCCGCTCTATCGAGAACCGGCTTTATCCGGAAGCTGCTCTTGCGCTCGCCTCGATCGCGGAGCCGTCGGATGAGCGCGCCCTGCTCCAAGCGGAGGCCGACTACGGGCTCGCCCGCTATGAAAACGTCATCGACGCGCTCAGCGATGAACGCTTTAAAGGTTATGCGACAGCCGAGATTTACCGCGCGATGGCGCAGGCTCGGCTCGGCGCGTTCTCGGCGGCGCGCGAAACGCTTTATACGGCCGCCGCGCCTGACGCGCTGAAAACCGAATTCCTGCTGCTAAAGGCCGAGACCGCCGCCCGCCTCGGCGATCGCGCCGTCGCGGCGGAAACATTGCGCATGACGCCGGCGGCGAATTCAGCCGACGCCCGGCTCCTTCGCGCGGAACTCGCCGAGGACGCCTCCGCCTCGGCGCGGCAATATCGCATGCTAGCGGCGGAGAATATCGAACCGGCGGCGAGTCGCGCCGCGCTCGCGCTGCTTCTCGCCGAACGGGCTGCGGGCGAACGCGGCGATGCGGCGATGCTCGAAGCGCTCCGCGCCTTATCCTTGCGCTGGCGGGGCGGCGCGTTTGAGCGTGAGGCGTTAATGGCGATCGGCGCGCTCGCCCGCGATCAAGATCCGGATACGGCCTTCGCCGCCTTTCGAAAGGTCGCCGATTTTTATCCTCGTTCAGACGACGCGGAAAAAGCGCGCGCGGAATTGACGGCGATGCTGACGACGGTCCTTGACCGCAAAAACCTTTTCCCGGCGGACGCGGCGAGACTTTTCTACGAAAATATCGCCTACGCGCCGCCCGGCGCGGAAGGGGATGCGCTTATTCGGGATGTCGCGGCGCGCCTCGCGGCGCTCGATCTGCTCGCCGACGCCGCCGAACTCTTGGAGCATCAGGTATTCAAACGGCTGCGCGGCGCCGAACGGGCGCAGGTCGCCGCCGATCTTGCGGAACTCTACCTCGAAGACAGGCGGGCGAGCGAGGCGCTGCGTGTCATTCGCTCGACACGCATCACGGGGCTTTCTGATGATATCGTCGCGCGGCGCCGTCTCATCGAAGCAAGAGCCCTAGATCGCGCCGGCGGGGCGGCGGCCGCGCTGGCGCTCCTGTCGGGCGTTGAGGGAAGCGCGGCGCTCGAAATCCGCGCCGACATCCTTTGGCGGGAAGCCGCCTTCGCCGCCGCGGGCGCGGCTTATCGCGACCTTCTTCGCAGCGCGCCGACGCCTTTCGACGCCGCCGCCAGAGCGCGCGCCCTGCGCGCCGGCGCCGCCTTTCTCAAAGCCGGCGACGAAGAGGCGTTCGCCGTCTTTTACGATGAGACAAAAGAGGCGCTCGCCGGCGCGCCGGAAGGAGAACTCCTCAACGCGCTTCGCGATGGCGCGCCGAGCCCAGCCTTTCTCGATGCTTATCGTCAACTATTCGGAACGCAGCGCGCTGGGGGTTAATTTCAACTTGCCGAGCGAAGACGCCGCTCTTCCGCCGGTTTGATCGCGGATTCCGCGACGACGCGATTGCGACCGCCGCGTTTGGCGGCGTAAAGGCATTCGTCAGCGCGCTCAATCAGCGTTTCCATCGTGTCGTTCTCGGCGAAGGCGGCGACGCCCATCGACATGGTGATAAGCCCGAGATCCTCATCGGTGCGGCGCTTTTTCAGGCGACGCGACTCGATCGCGCGACGAATGCGGTCCGCGAGCATTTCGGCGTTCTCAAGCGTCGTGTCGGGCAGCAATATGCTGAACTCTTCGCCGCCATAGCGGGCGAGCAGGTCCTGGCCCTTCACATTGGCGTTCATCACTTCCGCGACGAGCCGCAAGACCTGGTCGCCCGTTTGGTGGCCCCAGCGATCATTGAAGAGCTTGAAATGGTCGACATCGCCGATGATGAGCGCCAAGGGCTCCTTTGTCTCGCGCGCGCGCCGCATCTGCTTGACGATGGCGAGATCGAAGGATTTGCGGTTCCTGACCCCGGTCAGGGGATCGGTCATCGCTTCTTGCTGGATATGTTCGACGCTATGGCGAAGCGAGGCGACTTCGTCCGATGATTCGGCGAGGCGCTTTTCGAGCTTCATATTTTCCTGGCGAACGGTCTTTGTCACGGCGAGGACGCCTTCGAGAAGCGCGCCGATATCGGGATAGTCCGAAACGGACTGATGCAATTGCTGCGTGAGCTGCTGCAACCTTTCGCCATGTCCTTGGGCGTTCTCGCCGGTCGCCTCGACGATCTCGGAGATTTCGGCGATTTCCGTCTCGAAACGATGTACGATCTCCATTACG
>JBFXBB010000125.1:0-8183 GCA_050183685.1 Amphiplicatus sp. | reverse complement strand
AAGCATAGAAAATGGCAGGAGCGCCCGCTCCTCATCGTCGTCAAGCGCGCCGGCGCCGATCCGTCTGCGGAGGATATCAAGGAGTTTCTGAAGACGCGGCTCGACAAGATCGCCTGGCCGGACGCGGTCGAATTCGTCAAGGCGCTGCCGGTCGGCGCGACCGGCAAGGTCTTGAAAACGGAACTCCGCAAAATGTTCCGAACCTATTCGCTGCCGGGCTGACGGTCAGCCCCGCGAAGACGGGAATGGCAAGTCGCCCTTTCTACCGGCCGGGCTTGAAAGTGTGCGCATTGCCAGAAGCGATGAGTTCCTTCACGCGCGACTCGATGCGGGCGACTTGCGGGTCCTGGACGGCGAGCGAGGCGAGGCTCGCCTTGACGCCCGCCTCGGATTCTTCCTGCGAAATTTTTGCGGAGACCCCGTTCGAGCCGCCCGCGAGGAACTGGGCGAACTCGACCGCGCGCGCAACGAAGTTGGAAAGATTGCTGGCGATATTGCCCCTCGGAATGCCGAAATCGGCGATGGCGTAGCGCGACAGGAACACCGTTCCGTCGGTCGTGAAGGCCTTGGTGAAGGCCCGATAGGTGTTGAAATAATTCACCGCCGTAAGGGGCGTATTCGAGGCCGAGCCGAAGGTCGCATAAAGATTGAGGCCAATGCACACGCCGTTCTCGCAGACGGCGGGTTCGGCGAAGAAGGCGCCGGCGGGGGTCGAGATCAAGAGCACGGCCGAGCCGTCGGAGAAAGTCTGCAATTGCGACTGATAGCCGAGTTCGCCGGCGATGGCGGCAAGATCGCTCGTGCTGAAGCCGGAGACGATCTGGCGCGGATTGCTGAGCTGCGCCTGCGCGGCGCCGCCTAGCGGCCCCATAAGGGCCAATCCGATCGCGGCCGCCGTGGCGGCCTTGCTCCTGAACGACATGTTTTTCCCCTCTTCGCCCACCAAACCGGCGCCGGCGCGCCGAGACGGGGGCGAGCATAGCTGGCGGGGCCCTCGGCCGCAATCCGAAGGCGGAGGGACCGAAAATGGCGGGCGGTAGCGCCGGGCGTTCCTTCCGCCGCTCAGCCGACAAGGCGCGCATTGGCGCGGCAATGCAGCGGAATCTTATGCGCCGTCGAATCGGCGCCGTCGAACCAGGCGGCCTTCTTTCGGTGGATCACCCAGCCATAGGCCGAGGCGGCGTCGCCGTGATCGGTGTATTTGATGAGATTGCCGAGATCGTCGACACGCCAAAGGTCCGCCTCGCGCCCCGGCGCCGGGCGCGCCTTCAGCCAGACGGCGGTTTTCTCATCGATCCTGTCGCCAAATTCCGTGAGCGATCCCTCGGCCATTCCGCGTCCTGTTTCCGTCGGGTCTTATTGAGAAACGCAACAAAGGCGCAAATCTAGCTGGCTCTTGGCGTGGGCGAAGCCGCCGCTGCTGCGGAATTTTTCCATGCCATGCGCAGGAAGGAAAGCTCGGCTGATTCCGGCTCGCCCGGCAATATTTGCTCCGGCGCGCGGCCCGCGCATCCTGATAACGCTCTGCGCTTATCGCCGCGCGGCGAGGGCGACGCAGGCCCAGCCCGCGAGAAGCAGGAGCCCGCCGACCGGCGTCGTCATGCCGAATGCGCGAGGGCCGCCAAGAGCGAGAAGATAGAGCGAGCCCGAAAAAATAAAGACGCCGGCGAGGAAGAGCGACGCCGCCCGGACGAGCCAGCGCGAGCGCTCCGCGGCGAGGGAGGCGGCGAGCGCCGCCGGCGCGTGCGTGAGCGCATAGAGACTGGCTGTGCGCCAGAGCTCCTGCTGATCGGCCGTAAACCGGACGCTAAGAGCGTGCGTTCCGAAGGCGCCGAGCGCGATCGCGAGAAAGCCGAGAAGGCCGGAAAGCAGCGTCAGGATCGGCGCGCGCTTCACTGGCAGGCGAGGCATTCCTCATAATCCGTCCGCTCCGCCGCGGCGGCGAGATTTGCCTCAATCGCCGCGTCGAGGTCGCCCGAGGCCTCCGCTTTCTTGCCATTTGCGTAGCCCGCGCGCTGCACGCTTTTCGAGCGGCAGTAATAAAGGCTTTTCACGCCCTTCTCCCACGCCGTCCAGTGCAGCATGTGGAGGTCCCATTTCTCGATGTCGCCCGGCAGGAACACGTTCACCGATTGGCCTTGGCAGATGAGCGGCGCGCGGTCGGCGGCGAGTTCGACGACCCAGCGCTGGTCGATCTCGAACGCCGTCTTGAAAATCGCCTTCTCGTCGTCGGTCAGGATGTCCAAGTGCTGGACGGAGCCCTCATGCTCGATGATCGAGGCCCAAACATCGTCCTTGTCCTGATCTTTTTCGGCGAGGAGCGCTTGAAGCGCGACATTCTTCACCGTGAAGGAGCCAGACAGCGTCTTGTGCACATAGACATTGGCCGGGATCGGCTCGATGCAAGGGGAACAGCCGCCGCAGATGATCGAGATCGAGGCGGTCGGCGCGATCGCGAGCTTATGCGAAAAGCGCTGCTTGACCCCGCGCTCGGCGGCGTCGGGGCAAGGGCCGCGCTCTTCGGCGAGCTTCACCGAGGCCGCGTCCGCGCCCATGCGGATATGCTTGAAGAGCTTTAAGTTCCACGCCTTCGCCATCGCGCTCTCGAAGGGGACGCCCTCCGCTTGCAGGAAGGAATGAAAGCCCATGAGGCCAAGTCCGACCGAGCGCTCGCGGGTCGCCGAATAGGCGGCCTTCGCCATCGACGGCGGCGCGTTCGCGATGAAATCCTGCAATACATTGTCGAGGAAGCGCATGACGTCCTCGATGAAAAGCGGCTCGTCTTTCCATTCGAAATATTTCTCGGCATTGATCGACGAAAGGCAGCAGACCGCGGTTCTGTCCTCGCCGCGATGATCCTTGCCGGTGTGCAGCATGATCTCCGAGCAGAGATTGGACGTCGAGACCTTAAGGCCGAGATCGCGCTGATGCTTCGGCATCGCCTTGTTCACGGTGTCGGAAAAGATGAGATAGGGCTCGCCCGTCGCAAGGCGCACTTCGAGGATTTTCTGCCAGAGTTTCCGTGCGCTGACGACGCGGATCGTCTCGTCCGTCTTCGGCGAGCGCAACGCGAAGTCCTCGTCGGCGGCGACGGCGTTCATGAATTCGTCGGTGATGTTGACGCCGTGATGGAGATTGAGGGATTTGCGGTTGAAATCGCCCGAGGCTTTGCGGATTTCGAGAAATTCTTCGATTTCCGGATGATGGATGTCGAGATAGACGGCGGCCGAGCCGCGGCGCAGCGAGCCTTGACTGATTGCGAGGGTGAGCGAATCCATCACCCGGATGAAAGGGATGATGCCGGAGGTTTGTCCGGCGTGTTTCACTTTCTCGCCGATGGAGCGCACGCCCCCCCAATAAGTGCCGATGCCGCCGCCATTGGAGGCGAGGGCGACATTCTCGTTCCAGACGCCGACGATTTCTTCGAGCGAGTCGCCGACGGCGTTCAAAAAGCAGGAAATCGGCAGGCCGCGCTTGGCGCCGCCATTCGAAAGGACAGGCGTCGCCGGCATGAACCACAATTTCGAAATATAGTCATAGAGGCGCTGCGCGTGGTCGGCGTCGTCGCCATAGGTGCGCGCAACGCGCGCGAACATGTCCTGATAGGTTTCGCCGGGCAGCACATAGCGATCATCGAGGGTCTTCTTGCCGAAATCGGTGAGGAGCGCGTCGCGCGCAGGATCGAGCGCGATGTCGCGCACGACTTTGAGCGCCGGGCGGTCGCGTTTTAGCGCCGGCGCCTCGGCGGGGACCGTTTCGGGGCGGGCGTCTGTTCTTTCGGCGGCGGCGTCCAGTGACATGGTGTTTGTCCGTCCTCTCAAACATTCAGCCCGCAATTGGGCGCGCGTTTCCTCGGACGCCGGATAGCCGTGACGGCCGCCGGCGCGGCGTTGAAGCGTTCTTTTTGTTGAAGCGCCGGCCCACGCTTTTGCTTGTCCCGCCGGGCCCGTCCCACTCTTGCCCGGCGCGCCGCGCTCCAGCGCTACCGACACAAGATATAGTGATAGAGCCCTCGCTCCCCGTCAATATGAAGTTGTGAACAGGGCCAGTTTTTTTGGTTAAGGCATGATTAAGGCGGCGCACATTGTGTGCCCAAAAAATTAAGCGACGGGCGGCTTTTTGAGCCCGAAAAGGCCTCGTTTCGGCCCCGGCCCCGGCCTCGAAAAATTTACGCCCCGAGTCCTCTCGGCAGGCGCCGGCGGGTCGGCGCGCCACGATTTCGGCGCCGCCGGGAAGGCTGTTTCGACGAATCGCGGCGCTTCGGGCGGGCGCCGCCAGAGGGGAATCTCGTCATCCGCCGCCGCATGCGAATCGGGCCTGCGCGCGCGTCCCGCGACGCGCGCCTTGAAAATGTCGAGCGAGTCGTCGATCCGCCGCACGACGTCTTCGACTCGCGGGGCGCTTTTGGCGACAAAGCCGCTCCTGATCGCCTCAAGCGCTTCGCCCCGCACCCGGTCTGACGCGGCTGCGACAATCGCCGGGCGCAAGAGCCGGGCGAAGAACCCGGCGAAGAGATAGACGAGCATGCCGAACAGGATCCACGGCGCGGGCGCGCCGTCGAGGAGGCCGCTGAAATCGGGCACTCTCGGCCGGACCGGGATATGCAGCGCCATCAGCACGCCATTCGCGCCCACAAACGCGCCGACGACGAAGCTGCTAAGCATCGCCGTCGCGCCGCCGCCGCCGCCAAAACGGTCCATATAGCCGCGAAAGCCCGCCGCTGCGTCCGACTCATCGGTGATAAAATTGAGATCGCGGAAAAACACCGCTGCTTCAAGCGCGGTCAGATGCGCGCGCGAAAGATCGGTCACCGCGTCGACCGGATCATGCCGCTCGTCCATCGACCGGCGCAGGCGGTCAAGCGCGCCGTCAAAGCCGAGCGCGACATCGGCGGCGTGTTCGCCGAAGGCGCCGCCGATCATCCGCACCCGGCGGTTGTCGGCGTTCCCGGCGAGCGCGACGAGCGCCGCGCCGGCGACGACGCCCGCCATGCCAAGGAAGGCGAGCGCGATGAATATCTCCGCCAGGGGCCGGATATGCGCGTCGGGAACGACGCCGAGACCGACGATGACGCCGCTTGCCTCTGTCAGGCGCGCCCAGACAAGCTGAACGGCGATGAGCCCCCAAAGCAGCGCGATGACAAGACGGATCTTCCAGGCGGTCATCGAGACGGCCCCGTCGAAGCGGTCGTCGATCGCGCGGGCGACGCGCCTCGCGCTTTCAGCAAGGCCGCGCTGGCGATCGACGATCGCGCCGGCGCTCGCGCGCACGCGGTTGCCGAGCGGGGCGTCGGGGCCCGACAGGATATCGTCATCGGCCGGCGGCGCGGCGGGAAACAGGATTTTCGCCGGATCTGGCGCGCGGCCGTCGGGCGGCTGGGGCAGGGCGAGGAGCCGCGCGGCGCCGCGGCGGAAGCGATCGGCGACGCCCTCGAAACGGAGCGACAAGCGCGGGGCGGCGGGTTTTGCAGAGGCCGGCGGGGGGGCGGGCTTGGCGCGCCCGGAACCGGCCAGTCTGGCCGTCACGCCGCGCAGCCTACCCAAGTTCGTCATGGCTGAAACCCCAATTTCGCCAGTTACCCCCCTGACGATCCTAGAGGAAAAACGGCGCGGCGTTAATCTTATTACATGTTGCATTGGCGCTGGCGCGCCGGCCAGGAGGCGACTTATGTTCTGGGGCGACCTCATCGGGGGAGGGAATCGGCGGAGAGTCGGGACGCGCCGCGCGCGCGTTCCGCAGAGGTCATGATCCATCCCCTTAAGGACTACATTGTCAGCAGCGGCGACAGCATCGCCGGCTTTGCCCGGCGCATCGGCGTCAGCCGCCAGAGCGTCTTTCGCATCATCGCCGGCCGACAGACCCCAAAGCCGGCGCTCGCCCGGCGGATCGTCGAAGCGACGGGCGGGGCGGTCTCGTTCGAGACGTTCTACGGCGCGAGAGTCGCCGATCTTTCGGCGCGGCGCGGCGAGGAAGGGCTCAATCCCGACCTTCTCGCCCTGGTGCTCCGTTATGTCCTTGGCCGGGTCGTCGCGACGCCGGCGCCGCTCGCCCCGGCGATGATCGACGCCGCGGCCGAGGCTGTCGTCAACACACACGCGGCGCTCTCGAAGATCACGACCCGTCGGGGTCCGGATCGTCTTGCTCAAGCTCTTCGGCCAGTGCTCGAAGAAATTCGGAAAGAATACCCGGAATTGCGGTTGCGGCCGGAACGGCTTGACGAAGCCGCAAACGCGGCCGGCGATCTGTATTTTGGGTCAGAGCCTCTGATTGAGCCGAACTAGGCTCGCGCCCGATCTCGCGCGCCCGCCTTTTGGCGACGCGCCACATAGAGCGCGCCACTCTTGCAGCGTACACGTCCTCGTTGTCACGCACAATATTTTTCCCTCAAAACACGAAAACGCATGACGCGCGCCAAGTATCGCGCGTAAGTTGTGTTTTGTGTGAGTCTTCAACTATCTCAATATGGGATCCAGACGTCATGCCCGACCTTCGTAGGGAGCAGTTAGTCCTGTTGCGTTTCGAGAAACAACTGGCCGCGCTCGCCGCGACCTGCGCCGCCGGAGTCTGCGCGGCTCAAGCCGCCGACGGAAAGCTAGAGTCTGCTGAAGCGATAGAAGCCGTCGCCAATATTCAGAACGCCATCATGCATCTAGCCGAGGTGACCGGCGCGGCCCATTCTGCGCTGAACGCTAAGGCAGTGGAGATGGGCGCCCGACTTCTCGAAGTCACGGGCGGCATTCCGAAAGGCGAGCCGCCGAGGGTTGTCGCATCTCTATTTGGCATTGGATAACAATCCTCTTTTACGCCGCTCTTTGCGGCGCGCTATTGCTTGTCGCGGCGAAGTCGCGGTCGTCACAGATCATGATGGCGGCGCAACTGGTCACGGCGAGTTGGATCGCGTCGGTGATGATCTGGCGTTGGGCTGATCCCGACTGGCGGTGCCACAGCCTCGCCGGGGTCGACCTTCTGCTCGCCGCCGCCTTCTTCACGATGGCGCGACGGCGGTATTTTCCCGCACCGCTATATTTTCTGCATGGCGCGCTCGTCGTCTATTATATTTATGCAGTCTATATCGGTTCGCCGATCATATGGGTTGCGGGGTTCGTCAATCGCGTCTTCGAATTGGAAGTCATTTATATCGCGGGCTGCGCCGCCTATCGCATTGCGCGGCGGTCGCAGCGTGAAAATGGCGCTCGGGAACGGCTTGCTCCTCCTCTGCTCAAGGAAAGGGAGCAAGGACCGATCAGACGAAGAGTTTCGCCCAGCGACGATGAGGCCGCTTTTTCCAAGCCCCTCGGTGATAGGCGTCGGATGCGATGAGCGGCGCGACGGTCGTCGCCTCGGCATAGACCATTTGTTCGAGCGCGACATCGACCTTGCCCCAGGAGCAGGCCTCTTTCAGCGTCGACGATGAGCAGGCGCCGTCGCGAACATCGGCGACGGTGATCTGCACGGCGTATTTGTGCATCTCGACATTCTCGTGGCCGAGAATTTCGGCGCAAACGACGGTGTCCTGCACGAAGTTTTTCGGAACGCCGCCGCCGATCATGAAGAGCCCGGAGGTTCCGGCCGCGATCTTGATGTCGGTCAGCTCGCGAAAATCGGCGACGGAGTCGATCGACAGATAGGGCTTTTTCGCCTTCATCCGTTCTGCTTGGTGTTTGACGAGACCGAAGCCGGCCGAGGAGTCCGAGAAAGCCGGGCAGAAGATCGGGACGCCCGCTTTATAGGCTTCCCCGATCAGAGAGCCTTCTTTTTTCGCGCCGCCCTCGGCGAGCCATTCGCCCATCGCGTGAATGAATCCGCGCGAGGAGATCGGCCCCGGCGGGAGCGCGTCCGCGATTTCCTTGATCGTGTGGTCGCAAGCCTGAAGGTCTTCCTCGTCGATATAGGTGTCGTAGATGCGGTCGATATAGAGATCGCGCAGAACGCGGTCGTCGGGGACCTCCTTGGCCTGGTAATGCTTAAATCCGAGGGCCTCGAAGAAATCCATGTCGACGATCGCCGCGCCCGTCGCGACGATCGCGTCGACCATGTTGTTCCTGACCATGTCGCGCCAGACATGCATGCACCCGCCCGCCGATGTGGAGCCGGCGAGGGTGTGGAACACCGAGCAGGCTTTGTCTTCGTGCGCGAGATTGAGGATGCGCGCGGCGCGGGCCGCGTCGCGGCTCGTAAAGCTC
>JBFXBB010000124.1:0-8245 GCA_050183685.1 Amphiplicatus sp. | reverse complement strand
CTCGTCTGCATCATCCTGACGAGCCTTTCCTATCTCAAATACAGCACATTCGCGGCGGAGGACTTCTACACCTTCTACTATATGAGCGCGCCGTCGCTGCTCGACCGGGTCAGCCATGCAACGGCGGATCTTTTCTGGCGGCCGCTGCGCGAGAATCTTCTCGGACTGCTCATCGCCGATTTCAGCTTCAGCGCCTTCGAGGCGCAGTTCACGATGATGACGTTCTTTTTCGTCGGTCTCGTTCTCTATTTCCAGTCCTTCCGGCTCCTCCTGCGGCTCGACGGACATAGCCTTTCGCCGCGCGCGAGCGGCGCGGCCTTTCTCGTCCTGTGCGCGCTTGTCGGCCTCTCGCGCTCGTTCCGCGAATGCGTCTGGTTCCTGCAGACGGGAGCTGAGAACGGCGGCGTCTTCGTTTTTAACGGAGCCGTGCTCCTTCTGTCGATTCTGCGCTGCTATCGCCCGGCGCGGCGGCGCCTTTTCAACGCTGCGATCTTCGCCTGCCTCGCCGCCGCGATCTTCATGAAGGAGACGGGCGCGGCCTCGCTCGCGATCCCCTTCATCATCTCGGCGTTCTTCGAACTGTCCGAGCGCCTGAAGAAAGAGGGGCGCTTTCACCTCGTCCATCTGTGGCGCGCGGGGACGCGCGCCGTCGCGGAGAATTATTTCTTCGCGGCGCTCCTGCCGGGCTATGTCGCGCTGCGGCTTTACGCGCTGCACATCCCTTTCACGAGCGCGCCCCTCGGCGGCTATTTCGCGCGCGCCGCCAATATCGTCGTCAATCGCAGCGCCGACATTTTCGTCGCGAGCTATAGCGGCGAGATCGCGGGGCTGGCGAAGGCCGCGCTCGCGGCGACGGCGCTGCTCCTGCCGGCTGGCTATCTTTTCGCGCGGGGCCTGCGCCTGACGGTGTCCTTCTGCGCGGCGATGAGCGCGCTCCTCTTCATCCCGATCCCGGCGGCGTGGACCTGGGGGCCGGCGGGCTGGCTGCCGCCGGCGGCGCTCTTCTTCGTCATGTCGGCCTTCGCGCTCGTCTTCGCCGCGCGCGACGCGCTGCGCCTCGATAATAAGCGCGCGCGGGCCGCCGCCGCGCTCTCAGCCGCGCTCATGAGCCTGCCGCTCGTCATCGCCGCGCAGCACTGGGGCGACGCGGCGGCCCATCTGCGCCCGCGCCATGTGCAATATGACCGCGCCGTCGCCGCCCTCTCGCGCCTGCGCGGCGAGATCAGCGAGGCGGCGCGCGAGGGCCTGCCCATCCGCATGGAGAGCTTTCGCCGCTTCCAGGACGGCAAGGAGTTTCTCTATCTCGTCTTCGCCAAGGAGTTCGGCGAAATATTGCCGTTTCGCGACATCGACCCCGCGCCCGCGCCGACGCAGGCCCTCAATCTCGTCTATCGCGAGACCGAGGCCGGCGACGTCGACATCACGGCCTCGCGCGTCGATCTGCCGCCGCCCCGCCCCGCCCCGACCCTCGCCGAGATCGAGGCCGCGAGCGACGGCGCGGGCGCCGGGCTCGTCGAGAATTTCGGCGTGCGGGCTGGCGACCTCGCGGTCATGGGCTGGGCGGTTGACTTCGAGGCCGGCAAGCCGGCGCGATCCCTTGTCGTCTTCGTCAACGGCGCCTTCGCGGGGCGGATCGAGCCCCGCTTCGAGCGCGCCGACGTCGCGCAGGGCTACAGAAATCAAGGCTTCCTGATGGCGGGTTTCGATGATCGCGTCCCGCTTGACCCGTCCTACGACGGGCGCCGGATTGGATTCCGTGCATTTGCCGAAATGGCGGACGGGCGCTATTTTGAACTTCCGTGTGCAAATGGGCAGTGCGTTCGTAAAGTTACCGATATCCAACGGGTATGAGTGACGTCGAGATGACCCTGTGAGTCCGGTCTTTCGCTTCCTGATCGTTGGCGGCATGACCGTCCTGCTCGATCTTATCGTTTATCGCGCGTTTGCCTTCATCGGCGTCGACGTGCATGCGGCGAAAGGGATCGGATTCGTCGCCGGCACATTGTTCGCTTATTTCGCCAACCGGCTTTACACTTTCAGCGCCAAGGGGGGCGCCGCCGTATTCATGCGCTTCCTTGCGCTTTACGCGACGACACTAGGCTGTAATGTCGCGGTGAACGCCGCAGCGCTCTTCGCGCTGAGCAGCGATACCAACGCTGTGACCATCGCCTTCCTCATCGCGACCGGGGTTTCGGCCACGCTGAATTTCCTCGGCATGAAGCATCTAGTATTCCGAAGAAAAGCGGTGGGCTAGGCGCAGTCCGCCTTTCTTCCGCGCCAACGCGGATAAGTCAGACACAGGACTGCATGCATGAGGATCGCCAAGGTATAAAGGCTATACGCCTGCGCCGTATCGGCGCCGGCTTGTCCGAGGACGCCCGGATTGCCGACCGCAATCGCCAGCAACGCGCAGACCAGCGGAACGACAACTGGCCAGCGACCGCTCTCAGCGCCACGCACCAGCAGCCAGGTCGAGACCGGCAGCAATTGGATCATATGCGCCTGCCAAAATAACGGCGACACAATTGGAATCGCCATAGCCAACACGATAAAGAAGTATTCTGGATCAATCCGCCCCTCGCGCCGCGCGGCCCGGAGCGAGAGAGCGGCGAGCGCCATAAACGCTGCTCGCAGGAACACGGATAATCCGTTTACCACGGCGTTCGGCAACACGGCGACGTGCATGGACATGGGCCCCGGCGCGTACCACGCTGGGCTGTAGCGGCCGAGATAGTCGCCAGCCGAGAACAAGCGCCGTAAGGCTCCATCGAGCGACTGGTTCGTCACGTCTTTCGACTGCGTGATCGCGCCGGCGACGACCTTATATTGCAGCATCTGATCGAAATAGAGGTTTGGCTTCCCGATCACCAAGGTCAGCGCAATATATGCCGCCGCCAAGGCTGCGAAGGCGAAGGCGATCCATAGAATCAGCAGCAACCCGCGGCGATAGAATTGCAGCAGCGTGAAGATCGCAAATTGGGGCTTGAAATTCACCATCACCGCAAACAATGCACCACTCGTCGGCGCAGGCGGATTGTAAAATAGGAACAGTGAGGCGAGCAGCGTCAGGAATATGTCCACCTGTCCGAGATTGAGCGATTCCCACACAATGAAATGATACGCGCACGTGGCCGCTGCGATAAGCCCGAAGGTTTTGAGATCGCGCGCGCCGGGCCGACAAAAATGGTTCGCCATCAGAATGATCAGCAGGGAAAGACAAAGAAAGTTGAACAGCACGGACAGCGTGCTGCCGGTTTCCATACCGACAGCGCTGAATGGGGCAAAGAATAACGCTGCAGGCGGCATATACGCCCACGGACCCATGCCGGTTGGCGTGTAGAGGAGTTCCAGATCGAGGTCGATGAGCCGCTTGCCCGTCACCAGAAAGCAGACATGATCAAGCTTGTAACCGAACACCGGAAAGACAACGAATAACATAAGCGCAGCAATCGCTATCCCCGCCGCTAGGGCGATAGCAACATTTCGACTAATATTCGGGAATGGGCGCCCAAAGCTGCGTCGTGCGCTGACTTCGCCCGTCGTCATAGATCCCCCGCCGAGGCCGCGATCCCCCGCCGAGGTCGCCGCAGACGGACTAGCATCAGGCTTCGTCATTTGCTAGGCGCGATGTGCCTTATATAAGACGCCCATGACGCCCGCCCTTTCCCTCGTCATACCCTGCTACAACGAAGCGGCGAACCTCCCCGCGCTTGTCGCCCGCGTCAGGGAGGCGATCGCGCGCGCCGACGTCGAGGTCGTCCTCGTCGACAATGGCTCGACGGACGACAGCCCCGAAGTCCTCGCCCGCCTGCTGGCCGCGCGCCCAAAAGAGCAAGGCCAAGGGGCCGCGCCCGAGGCGCCTTGCGCGCTCATCCGCAGCGTCCGCGTGCCGGTCAATCAGGGCTATGGCTATGGCATTCTCGAAGGGCTGAAGGCCGCCCGGGGCCGCGTCCTCGGCTGGACCCACGCCGACATGCAGACGGATCCGGCGGACTGCCTCGCCGCGCTCGCCCTATTTGAGGCCGAAGACGCGGCCGAGGGCCTTTTCGTCAAGGGGCGGCGCTATGGCCGGCCCTTTTCCGACGTCGCCTTCACCGTCGGCATGGCGGCGTTCGAGACGGTTCTCCTCGGCCGGCCGCTCTGGGACATCAACGCCCAGCCGACCCTCTTCCCGCGCGCCTTCTTCGAGACCTGGAAGACGCCCCCGCATGATTTCTCGCTCGATCTTTACGCCTATTATTCGGCGAAGCGCGCCGGCCTCGCCGTCCGCCGCTTCCCGGTGCGATTCGGCGCGCGCCTGCACGGCCATTCCCACTGGAACGTCAATTGGGCCGCGAAGCGGAAATTCATCCGCCGCACGCTCGATTACAGCTTCCGGCTGCGCCGCGACCTCGTCTAGAACCGCCTCATGCAGATCATCGTCCACCGCCGCAACAGGAGGGCCGAGCTCGCCGCGGTTCCGGCGGAATACGGCGTCGAGATCGACCTGCGCTCGGAAGGCGGCCGGCTAATCCTGCATCACGATCCCTTCGCCGCGGGCGAGGATTTCGAGGACTGGCTCACGGCGTTTCGCCACAAGACGCTCATCCTCAACGTCAAGGAAGAGGGCCTTGAGGCGAGGCTTCTCGACCTCATGGCCGCGCGCGGGATCGAGGATTTCTTCTTCCTCGACCAGTCCTTTCCGTTCCTTTTGAAAACCGCCAAGACCGGCGAGCGGCGCTGCGCCGTCCGCGTCTCCGAATTCGAAAGCCTCGACACGGCGCTCCGCCTCGCCGGCCGCATCGACTGGGTCTGGGTCGACTGCTTCACACGCTTTCCTCTGACGCGCCGCGAGGGCGCGCGCCTCGCCGAGGCGGGCTTCAAGCTCTGCCTCGTCTCGCCGGAATTGCAGGGACGGACGGACCCCGCCGAAATCGCGGGCCTGCGCGAGACGATCGCGCGCGAGGCGATCGCCGTCGCGGCCGTTTGCACGAAGAGGCCGAACCTGTGGGGAGGCTAGCGCGCGCCCTCCTCCGCGACCCGCTCTTCCTTGCGGGGCTCGCGATAAGGCTCGCCTTGATCGCGCTCGTCGTTCCCTCGATCCATCGCGACTGGTTCGCGCCCTTCCTGCGCGCGGTCCTGCGATCGGACTCGCCCGACATCTGGTCGTCCTTCCTGGCGGCGGGCGGCGACATTCTCGCCTTTCCTTACGGGCTTCCTTATATCGCCGTCTTCGGCCCGCCGATCTGGCTCGTCGATCTTTTCGCCCGCCTCGGCGCGCCGGCGCTCGCCAGCGGCGCGGCGGCGAGCATTGCCTTGCGCGCGAGCCTTCTCGCGCTCGACGTCATGCTCCTTGTCGTGCTCACGCGCTGGACGGGCAGGCGCGCCGACATGGTGCGCTTCTACTGGCTGTCGCCGATCGTCGTCTTCGTTCTCTACTGGTACGGACAGCTCGACATCCTGCCGACGCTGCTTCTCATCGGCGCCATCATCGCGGTCGTCAACGGCGCGATGCGGACCGGCGGGGCGCTTCTCGCCGTCGCCTGCGCGGCGAAACTGTCGATGCTCGCCGCGGCGCCGATTTTCCTCATTTTCATCTTCCGCAACCGGCTGCGGCGCGAAGGGCTTTTCGCATTCTGCGCGGCGGGGGCGGCGCTCTTCGCCCTGCTGATGGCGCCGATCCTCGCCTCTGCGGGCGCGCGCGCGATGATCCTCGGCACCCGCGAAGCCGAAAAGATATACGATCTCGCGATCCAGATGGGCGATGCGCGAATCTTCGTCGCGCCCGTCGCCTATGCGATGATCGCCTATCTCTTCTGGAACATCCGGCGCATCCCGAGCCCGCTCTTTGTCAATATTGTCGGTATCGGCTTTGTTCCGATCCTGTTGCTGACGCCCGCCTCGCCCGGTTGGTTCATGTGGCTCGCGCCGTTTCTCGCCCTGCATCAGACGCGCAACGGGCGCTCGGCGATCGTTCTTACGCTGATATTTTCGGCGCTCGTCGTCCTCACCAATGCGTTGACCATCCCCGCGCCGCAGACCTATGGCGGCGCGAGCCTCTCCGGCGAGGCGCTTTTTTCAGCGCTCAGTCTCGGCGCGGCGAAAGGCGCGCTGCTTGGCGACTGGCTGTGGACGGGCATGACCGCGGCGGGACTGCTGCTCGCCGGCCAGATGCTGCGCGACGGGCTGTTGCGCACCGCGCATTACCGGCTCGGGCGCCGGCGGTTTCTCATCGGCGTCGCCGGCGACAGCGGCTCCGGCAAGGACACGCTCGTCGCCGCCATCACCGATCTCTTCGGCGCCCGATCCGTCGTGCATGTTTCCGGCGACGACTATCATGTCTGGGACCGCCGGGGGCCGATGTGGTCGGCCCTGACGCATCTCAATCCCGCGGCGAACCGGCTGCACGACATGGCGCGCGACACGCTGCGCCTCGGGGCGGGCGCGGCCATTCAGAGCCGCCACTACGATCACGCGACCGGCCTTTTGTCGCGTCCCCGGCGCATCGCCTCGAACGATGTCGTCCTTGTCTCGGGACTGCATGCGCTCCTTCCCCCGGATCTGCGCGCGCGTCTCGACCTTCGCATTTTTCTCGACATGGATGAAGACCTGCGACGGGTGCTGAAGATCGCGCGCGATACGATGGAGCGCGGCCACAGCGAATCGAAAATCATCGAGTCGCTCGAACGGCGCCGTCCCGACCGCGAACGCTATATCCTGCCGCAGCGCAATCATGCGGACCTCGTCTTTTCGCTTTGCGCCGCCTCGCCCCTTGAACTCGCCCGCGCGCGCGCCGGCGCGCCTTTCCATATGCGCCTGACGGTGCTATTTGACGAAGGACTGCCGTATGACGAGCTCATCCGGCATTTGCTTTGCGTCGGCACGGCGTCTATCGACGCGGTCGTCGAGACGGGCGGCTCCCGTGTCGGTTTGGTGATTTCAGGCTGGATTGGCGCCGAAGACGTTCGTTCACTGAGCAAGCGTTTCGTGCCGGACATAGAGAACTACATTGAGCTGACCGAGCAATGGCGGGACGGATGGCTGGGGATAATGCAATTGTTCATCGTGTTGATGCTGATCAACCGGTTCAGGCGAAAAACCGCCTAGGGATGACGATCTTCAACCGGGCGGCCTTTGCGCGCCGGCCGGCGCTTGTCGTTTTCGATCTCGACAACACGCTCTATGACTACGCCGCGGCGCATAAGGCCGGCCTCGATGCGGCGGCGAGAAAGGCGAATACGCTTTTCGGCGTCAATGAGGCGGATTTTCACGCCTGCTATCTGAAATCGCGCGCGCTTGTGAAGCAGCGGCTCGAAGGCTCGGCCTCCTCGCATAGCCGGCTGCATTATTTCGGGGCGCTGTGCGAGACGCTCGGCGTCGGCGCGCAGCCTGCGATCGCGCTCAATCTCGACCAGACATACTGGACGGCCTTCTTCGACGGCGCCGAATTCTTTCCCGACGCGCTTGAATTTCTCGACGATCTGCGTCTTGCGAACGTGCCGGCGGCGCTTTTGACGGATTTGACCACCAACATTCAATACCGCAAACTCATCCGTTGGGGGATCGATCAGAGCTTTTGCGCCATCGTGACATCAGAGGAAGCCGGGCGCGACAAGCCGCACGCCGCCTCGTTCGACCTGCTCAGGGCGAAGCTCCGAACGATCCCGGAACCGGTCTGGTCTATTGGCGACAGCGCGGAAAAGGACGGGCGCGCCGCCAAGCGTCATCTCGGCGCGTCAACGCTTCTGCGCGTCGACCGGACGCCAAAGGACGCGCCGGCGCCCGAAATCGATCTGACCTTTTCAAGTTTCAAGGCGCTCCGCGAATTCTTCGCCGAGCTTAGCGACAGGCCTGCGCAATAATGCGGCCGCCGCGCGAGCTTCGCGTCAATTTTGCGTTCATCGCCTGCGCGGCGCTGTTCTGGCTGTTCGTCGCAATGCGCGGGCCCTGGCAAGCAGGGCCCGCCGGCTACGCGGCGGCGGCGCTCGCCGCGAGCATATTCCTCTATTTCGCACAGCAACTTAACAACGAGGCCTTCCTCTTCAAGCTGAAGCTCGATCATCTCACGCTGCGGGATTGCGCTTTCATGGCGTTTTTCCTGATAATCATCAGCCTGCTGACAGCGCCGCGTCTCGGTCATGACCTATGGTCCGATCAAGTCTACAACGCTTCTTTGTCGAACCGGCTCGCCCAGCTCGGCTTGTTTAAAATCAGGGCCGACTGGCCGGCGCTCTGGGCCGCGATCGCCAATGTCGATGCGCGAATT
>JBFXBB010000123.1:0-8285 GCA_050183685.1 Amphiplicatus sp. | reverse complement strand
ATTACAAGCCGACCGTCGTCCTGATGGGCGAGGGCAATGCGATCGAGCGCGTGATCTAGGGCATGGTCCCCGAAACACGGGTTGGGAAACGTGCTCTAGATTTTTGTTTTGTCGCGCATTTTACTCGAAAGCCGGCTTCCGCTTTTCGGAATGCGCTCCAGGCGAAGACCGGCCGAACGCGTTCATTGATGATCGCGCAGGGCGGCCGCCCTTACAGGCGAGGGGGTGTTTCCAATGATGGCTGCGCGTTTCTTGCTGATGATCGCTTGCGCTGCGGCTTGCCTTGCGGCGAGGCCGGCGCTGGCGCTCGACGCCGAAGCGAGAAGCGCGCTCGCCGCCGCCGCCGCGCCCGAAGCGGCGGACCGCATCAAGGCCGATCTTGCCTATCTTGCCGACGACCGGCGCAAAGGCAGAGAGGCGGGAACGCAGGGCCATCTCGACGCGGCCCGTTATGTGGCGGCGCGCATGGAGGCGATCGGCCTTGCGCCCGGCGCCGAGGGCGATTGGTTTCAACAGGTGAAGTTGCGCACGGCGCGGCGCGAGAGCGGCGCGGCGCGCATGACGCTCATCGCGCCGGACGGCCGGCGCGAGGGCCTTGTCCATCTTAAGGATTTCCTCATCGGTCAATTTTTCGGTCAGCCAGAGGTCGCTGTGACGGCGCCGGCGATCTTCGTCGGCTATGGCGTCGCCGACGAGACATCCGGATATGACGACTATCTGGGGCTCGACGCCCGCGGCAAGATCGTCGTCGTTTTCGACGGCGCGCCCCGGTCATTTGACAGCGATCGGCGCGCGCATTTTGCGTCGGACCTCAACAAGCGCGCGACCGCGGCGGCGCGCGGCGCCGTCGGGTTCATTTTGATACGGACGAAGGAGGACGAGGAACGCCGTCCGTGGAGCAAGACGGTCGGAAGCGCGGAAGACCCGGCGATGACGTTCGCCGGGGATGACGGCGCGGCCTTTGGCGCGACGCCGAGAATCGTGGCGGGCGCGCTGATGAGCCATGACGGCGCGGAAAAACTGTTCGACGGCGCCCTTTATTCGTATAAGGATCTTCGTCGGCGCGAGGAAAAAGGCGCGCCGCTCGCCGGTTTTGACCTGCCTCGCGCTGTCCGATTGAGCGGCGTCATGTCGTTTAATTCGGTCACAAGCCCGAATGTCGTCGGCCTTATCGAGGGCAGGGATCCCATTCTCGCCAAGGAGGCCGTGGCGCTCACCGCTCATCTCGATCATATCGGCGCCGGCCCGCCGAAAGCGGGCGAGGACCGGATCAATAATGGCGCGCTCGATAATGCGCTGGGAGTCGCCATTCTTCTCGACGTCGCCCGCGCCCTCGCCGCCGCGCAGCCGCGTCGTTCGATAGTTATCGTTGCGACGACCGCCGAGGAGAAAGGCCTTCTCGGCGCGGGCTATTATGCGAGCCATCCGGGAGAAAAGCGCATCGTCGCCGACATCAATATCGACATGCCGACGGCGCTTTATGATTTTTCCGATATCGTTGCGATCGGCGCCGAGCGCTCCACTCTGGGCGCGCTCGTCGACGAAGCCGCGAGCGAAATGGGCGTCGCCGTTACGCCTGATCCCTTTCCCGAGCTTGGCATTTTCACGCGGTCCGACCATTATCGTTTTGTCGAGAGGGGGATACCGTCGGTCTTTATTCTTTACGGATATGGAAATGGCGGAGAGAAGATCTTCAAGAATTTCATGAAGAACGCTTATCATAAGCCTACTGATGATATCTCATTGCCGATCAATTATCCGTCGGCTGCGCGCTTTTCCGCGCTTGGCGCCCATTTGGCGCGAAAGGTCGCCGACGCGGACGCCGCGCCGGTCTGGGCGAAGGGCGATTTCTTCGGCGAAATTTTTGCAAAACCCGAAGCCGGCGGCGACTGATCGGGGCGTTCTACCGAATCGAATAAATGATGGTCACCGTTGCGGTGAAGGTTTGCTCGCCCGCCTCGATCGGCGCGGCTTTCGCCTCCATCGCCATTGCGCGGCCGGCGACATAGGGCGCCGGCGGCGGCGCGGCAAAGCCGTCCTCGATCCGAAGGACGGGCCCCAAGGCGACGCCGGCCGCTTCGGCGAGAAGCGCCGCCTTCTCTTTTGCATCCTTGACCGCGTCTTCGCGCGCTTGCTTCTCCAGGGGCTTCGGATCGGCGAAACCGAAGCTCAAAGAGCTGAGATTGTTTGCGCCGCTCGCGACCGCGTCGTCGATGATTGAGCCTGCGGCGCCGAGATCACGCAGTTTCACCGCCAGCATGTTCGTTGCGACATAGCCGATGATTTTTGGCTGAGAGCGGTTTTCTTCATAATTGTAGCGCGGGCTGACCGAGAGATTTTGCGTTTGCATGTCCTTGCCGGCGACGCCGCGCGCTTTCAGCTTCTCGATGGTCGCGCTCATCTCAGCGCTGTTGCGGCTGAGCGCTTCCCCGGCTGTCGCGCCTTCGCTTTCGACGCCGACGGACAGATAAGCGATGTCGGGCGCTGCGGACGCTTCGCCATTGCCTGAGACGCTGATCGTGCGCGGCGCGTCCGGCTGGGCCCGCGCCTCGGGCGCTGGGCTGCAAGCGGCGAGGAGGACGGCGGCGAGAAGCGTCGGGATGAAATATTGCATGGAGAATTCCTCTCATTGACTGCGCCGACAACAATCCTTAACGGCGGCGAAATCAAGGCGGCTTCGCGCTTCAAAGCGGGGACGGCGTCTGCTAGACCCTATCGTCTCTGCTGGGGCTCTGTCCGCCTCCGTCAGGGCCTGTAGCTCAACGGTCAGAGCTGGCGGCTCATAACCGCTAGGTTGGGGGTTCGAATCCCTCCGGGCCCACCATTCCTGAAAAGTTCTTTCGGCATTTCAGCTACTTGGCCCCTTTGCTAGACACAGGCGCGGAGGCGCTAGACACTTTCTGTTGCGCATCCGTTCGCCCGCTGATCTTTCTGAGCGCGGCTTCGGCGTTGCGCTTCTGATCCGCGCCGCGCGTGTAGCGCGACGCTTCCGACAGGCTCTTGTGACCTAAGACCGCCATGATTTCATGCGCGGTGCATCCCGCTTCTGCGAGACGTCGACCAGCCGCCTTGCGCAGCCCATGCGCCGAATAGCCTTTGGCAATGCCCGCGGCGTCACACTTATCGCGAAACCAATTGCCGAAACCAGCCGACGAAAAGGGGCGATTATACTCGGTTTCGAGGAACGCCAGCCCCGTAACATTCGCTGTGGCGATGCTCGCCGCCAATCGCGGATGAATGGGAAGCCAAAGCGGCTGTCCTGTTTTCTGTTGGACAACACGAATTGCGCCATCGCGCACATGCGAACGCATCATCATGACGACATCGGAACGGCGTTGTCCCGTGTAAAGAAGAAGATCGAAAGCAAGGCGGGGTTTCGAGCCAAGCGGCCAATGCGCCTCGAATTCTTCGATTATCGCCTCCGGCCATTCGGCGAATCCCTCCCCTGCGACCTTCATCTTCTTAATCCCGCGCGCAGGATTCGAGGCGGTCCATTCGAGTTCCACAGCGTATTCAAGCAGGAGCCGGAGATATCGCAGAAGCTTATTCGCGGCGCCTGGCCCCGACTGCTCGGCCATCATTGATTTGATGTGACGACGTTCGAGGCGCGCAACCGGCTTCTCGCCATGTTTCGCGCGGAGCGGGTCAATGACACTGCGATAGGTTCGCTGCGTCGTCGGTTTAAGGCCGCGAAAGTCGGACGAACGAAAATACTCGGCTGCAAGCGCTGAGAGCGTTCCCTTCGGCGCACGTGGCCCGACTTCACGCGCCTTTGCATCCCCAGCGAGGGCCGCCGCATAGGCCGTCTCAAATTCGATAGAACCCGGCTCGCCGGGAAGCGCTACTCGCACGCCCTTGCGGCGAAAATATCGGCGCGTCGCGCCGCGATTGTCGACGTAGGTCTGAACATAGGGATAGCGGCGAGACTTCATGCGGCGTCATCCCAAGGATTCGGTGCATCGGGCTCGCTGCCGTCGTGTGGGAGGTCGTCAAAAGCAGCTTCCAACTCGCGGCGATCCCATAGCTTACGGCGATTGACTCTTCGCGGGCGGGGCATGCGTCCGTCCACCACCATTGCATCGAAAGTTCCGGGTGAGACGCCAATGAAACGGGCTGCGGTTTCGCGACTCAATCCGATGGCTTGGAAGCGGTCTAAAACCGAATCAGACATTTTCCGATTCTGCCAGAATTTCGCGGCGTAGCTGGCCGGGGAGCTCTTCCGCTAAGCGTTCGACCGTGAGGATCGTTCCGATTGGCGGTGTTTTTCGGTCATTTAAGGTTTCGGCCAAGACCGTCGGATTCTTCGCGAAACGAACGCCATTCGGCTCATCCGCGAAAATCACACCGGCCCAAAATCGAGGCTTTCCCAGTACGCACTCACGAACGGGACCGGTAGCCCAGTCGCCGACCTTCAGCGCTTGCGAGACAGAAAGCCCCGCATCAACGCAAAGCTTTGCGATTGCAAGTCGGACCGCTTCAGACAGGCTGTAGCTCCATGCCGCGCCGCCAGGCTGGCGGCCTATGTCGTCAAGCAGCTCCCGGCGGCGCCACTCGCGCAAAGTTTCCGAGCCCAACCCGGTTATGAGTTCGATTTCTCTTCCGATGAATCCGGCTGGCATAGTGTAACTCGCGTGGCGCAATACCACGTTGCCACGGGATAGCCCGCGACGTCAAGGGGCCATACCGCGTCCGAATCTGCATTATCTGTCCGGGTCTTGCAATGATAGGAGACCCTAATGGATGGCCCAGGAACGTAGCAGCGGGAGCGAGGACGAAGGATATAAGGCGGGGGATGTCGTCCGTCCTCTATTCTTTCGGCGCGACGGACATTGGCGGTTCGCGGGCACAGGTTTTTTCTTTCATCATCAAGATTCAAAGTATCTCGCAACTGCCCACCACGTGCTACAGGGCGACTGCATGGGCGTGATGATGCCTCTGCATGGAGAGGGACCTTTCAGAGCCGACGAGATTCTGAAAGAAGCAACATTAGTCGCGCACGCTCCAAAGCCGTATGATCTCGCGGTTTTGAAAGTGTCGGACGGCGTTCCGGGTGTAGTGCCGCAACTCGCCAGCGAGCCTCCCTATTTGAATTATTCCGTATACACCTATGAATACGCCCGATTCGAAATGGCAGGACGAGACGGAAAGCGCATCATAAATCCGAACGCAAGCTATCGGCGGGGCAACATTGTTCGATACGTCATGCAGGACCCGTACTTTCCCGACGGTTCCCTTGAACTATCATATCCAGCGATCGCCGGCGCCAGCGGGGCGCCTGTATTTCTTAGCGATCCTTGGGGCTTCAAGGATTATGGAATCGTGGGAGTGATTACGACCAATGCCAAGTATGACTTGCTCCCCATTGAAGACCACTTCTTTAAGGATGCGGACGGGTCAGAAGAACGTAGAAGATATTACCTCCCTGCCGCAATCGCAATTCACGTCAGCCACCTTAAGAAGCTCGTTGAGAGCATTAGCGCACGAAAGTGAGTTCTATCGCTCCGCAGGGGAACCTTCATCGATGAACTTTAGTGCGAAAGCTGTCTCCGCCGGCGAAAGGCCTGCGGCCTTAGCCACCGCGAGCGCATCAATCATACCGGCGAAAGCGCGTGCCCGACCGCCGTGATCGAAGGCTTGCAAAGGCGAAATGCAATCGAGGTCGACGTCGCCGCCCAGCTTCGCGCTTGCTTCCTCGGCGATCAGCTCGCAGATCGGCTGCAGCATCCATTGCGCAAGATGCCGTTCCGCCTCGCGGACTAGGGGGCCTTGAGCGTTGTTCGCGAAGAGCGCGGGGAGCACGCCGAATACGGAACAAATCGCTTCGCGCGCGGCCGCCAGCGATTCCGCTGTCATCGATCGGCGGAGGTCGGGGCTTAAATCGTTCGGTCGCCAATCCGTTTGCGGCGTCGGCCCGCCAGCGGCCGTCACATTGACGCTTTCTCTCAAGAGCACCGAGCCGCGCCGGCCACGGAAGCCGCGCGACAATTGCTCTGTGTCAGTCTGCGGACTTTCTGGGAAGGGAACGATCAAGCTTCCAATTGGCGCGTTTTCGAACGTCTCACGGAGAGCACTTTCGATTGCGTGGAGAAGTCCCGAGGAAATCGCGGCGCGGCGGAGCGGTGCCTGCCCGTGATAGGGCGCGACGACGTCTGCGCCTATGCGAAAGTGTAAGACCTCGGCCGCAAGCGCGATCATTGATCGTCCGCCCCCGGATTCAGAGATCGAGAGACGATAGGCGACGGGACGGGCGTCGCGCGTGCGCAGGTCCCAATCGGCCGCGGGAATCAAGCGGTCATCGCCTATCAAAAAGAGCGCCTCGCCGCGGAGCGCTAGACCGCGCGCGATCAGAGCGAGATCGCTCGGCCGCAGTAGATTCGTTCCGGCAACGTCGGCGATGGAAAGGCCGTGTTCCCATAAACTCACGCAAGCTTGCGTCGTCGCCGTCAGCTCGCCAATGCCGCGCCGTCCCGAAATATAACTCTCGCGCGCCGCGATAATCTCGGCCGTGAATCCCGATGCGGCCGAGCGCTTTTCGATCGGCTGCGCCTTTCTTTGCCATGGCCAGCGCATCACGCAGCTCCAAGATTGCGCCACGGGCGCAAGAGGTCGGCGGCGCCCGAGTAGATCAAGGCGCGCGCGATCCATTCCGGCCGGTGATTGTCGATCGAGATTTCCTTCTCTTTCCCGAACAAGGGCGGTTCGCCGCCGTCCGGCGGTTCATGCATCAAGGTTGGCCGTGTGACCTCGATTGATTTCACCATGCGCTCGCGAGGCGGCATACGCGCGGCTGCGTCGAGATATTCGCCGAGCAGGAAGTGCGCTTGCTTCACCGCAGCCGGCGGCTCCTCATCGACGCCGAGCACGCCAACGAAGCGAAAGGGCCCGCACCCTTCGAGAACATACCCGCCGAGCGGCGTCGGCCGGAGAACGGCCGGACTCCAATCGTCGTCGTTCCAAAGCTCGACGGTGTTCGTGACGAAGGGTTTTAGAGGCGGCGCCCAATCGCCCGGACCTTCGACGATGAACGTCGCCTCGCGCTCGCCCCAGCGATAGGCGATCCAGGCCTCGATGCGCTGCCAACTCACTTCCGGCGGCGGGCCGCCGTCGCAAAGCACCTGGAAGTTATAGGGCCGGCTCGCAGGAACGTCCTCGATGATGGAAAGGGTCCGCGCCATCAAAGCCTCCACCTACGGAGATACGACCGCGCGCGCGGTGTTGCGATTGTCGGCGACCAGTTGCGCGCCTCGACCTGCGCCTCGGGGTAGGCGGGCGCCGTTACGAGCGAGAGTTCGAACAAGAGCGCTTGTTTGATCTTGCGGATAATTGCGCGATGCTCGCCTTCCTCGGGGTTATCGGGCTCTTCGGTGATTTCTTCGGCCTCTTCGCGCGGAACGGCGCGCTCCGGCGGCAAACGAAAGCCCGGCGAGACGCCGGTCGCGAGCCCAGCGGAGATGAGGGCGAGCGCATCGCGCACATGGCTGACCTCGGCGAGCTCGCGCGCGATGAACGCTTCGAAGAGAAGGGCGAGAGGCGTGTCGCGAAGGCGCAATGTTCCGTCGAGCTTTCGAGCAAGCGGGCGATCGTAGGAATGCCCGACCAGGAAGTGGATCTCCGCTTGGGGATCCTCGACGCGGTAAGCGAAAGCGCGTTCGTCGAATTCCTCCTTTTGCGGACGGCCGCGCCGGCCCCCGTCGGAAAGCACGGCGCGCTTGCGATAGGGAAAGGAGCCGCTGAGGCGCTTTGCGCCGTTTGCGTCCTGGCGCAGCTCCAGCTCGCCGCCAAGGCCGGCCCATAGAAGGCCGTTCGTCATGCGCGGTCCTGCACGTTTTCGAGAATCTCGATCTGCGCGGCCCGGCTGATTGTCACGTCCATCGTCGCAAGTCCCGTCAATCTAAGCCCGCCCGACGCAGCGTCCGAGTAGGGATCGCGGATCATGTCGACAGCCCCCCACATGCCGACGAAGATCGGCGGCGTTCCGCCGGTGAGCGCGGTCGCAACGATTGTGTGCTTGCCCTTGTCGGTCGCGTCTTCGGGCAATGACGCCGGCAGGGCGTTGTCGCTGATCGTGAAGGCGCCCTCGCCGAAGCGGCGCACCAGGCGGTCCCATTCCGAGTCCGACGTGCCGGTGAGCACGGCGCCGTCGAGAACCGAGAAGGTGAGCGGCCGGATAAGCCAGCGCAGCGCGCTCGGTTTCATCGCCGCGTTGTTATCCATCATGCGGCGCGCCGCATTCTTGAAGATCGCGTAGCTTGCGATCGCCGACACGTCGGTTTCAGTGATCCCGA
>JBFXBB010000122.1:0-8317 GCA_050183685.1 Amphiplicatus sp. | reverse complement strand
GCCCTGAGGGCCGCTCCTCAGGATGAGGCCCTGCTTGTTGCAACAGGGGAATGCCTCATCCTGAGGAGCGCCGAAGGCGCGTCACGAAGGATGGCCCCGGGGGGAGGGAGCGCTGATCGAGATTGATCGCCCACACAGCGACATATAATATCAAACGCCGATCAGTCGCCTCGGCCAAAACCGGGACAAGCTGTTGAGACTCCACAGCTAGACGTCGGTTCTTGCAAATCCCCGCCGCGTTGCGCATCTCCTTCGCCAATGAGAGAAGGAGCCGTCGATGATCATCACCACCACGCCGACCGTCGAGGGCCGGCAGATCCGCGACTATAAGGGCGTCGTCGCCGGCGAGGCGATTCTCGGCGCCAATCTCTTCCGCGACCTCTTCGCCGGCATTCGCGACATCGTGGGCGGCCGCGCCGGGTCCTACGAGGTCTCGCTGCGCGAGGCGCGCCAGATCGCGCTCAATGAGATGGCCGAAGAGGCCGAAAAGCTTGGCGCGAGCGCCGTCGTCGGCGTCGATCTCGATTATGAAGTCATCGGCGAGAAAGGCTCGATGATGATGGTGTCGGCGAGCGGGACGGCGGTTTCGTTTTAAGCGGATGTTCCAGAATCGTTCTCCTTCCGCTAGACTCGGGCCGTGACCGGTAAATTGTCGATCTCGGAGCGCGCTCAGGCTCACTTGAAATGACCGGGCGTCGCCGAGCCGCCGCAGGCGTTCGGCGACGCCCCCTATCTTGAGGGACTCAATCCCGAACAGCGCGAGGCGGCGCTTGCAACCGAAGGGCCGGTGCTGCTGCTCGCCGGCGCCGGCACGGGGAAGACCCGCGCGCTGACGACGCGGTTTGCCCATCTTCTCGCGACGGGCCGCGCGCGGCCCTGGCAGATTCTCGCCGTCACCTTCACCAACAAGGCGGCGCGCGAGATGAAGACGCGAATCGGCGCGCTCATCGGCGAGACGGTCGAGGGCCTCAAATGGCTCGGCACCTTCCATTCGATCGGCGCTTCTATCCTGCGCCGCCACGCCGAGACGGTCGGGCTGAAATCCTCCTTCACCATTCTCGATGCGGACGATCAGATCCGGCTCGCCAAGCAGGTGATCGAGGCGGCGGAGCTCGACGAAAAACGCTGGTCGGGACGCGGCCTCGCCGCGGCGATCGACGGCTGGAAGAACCGAGGGCTGACGCCCGACAAGGTCCCGGCGAATGAAGGCTGGCTCTTCGCCGACGGCAAGGCGGCGCAGCTCTACGCCGCCTATCAAGCGCGTCTGACGACATTGAACGCCGCCGATTTCGGCGATCTTCTCGTCCACAATCTGACGATTTTCGCAAGGCGCCCCGACATCCTCGCCGACTATCAGACGCGCTTTCGCTATATGCTGGTCGACGAATATCAGGACACCAATGTCGCGCAATATTTGTGGCTGAGGCTTCTCGCCCAGAAGCACAAGAACATCTGCTGCGTCGGCGACGACGACCAGTCGATCTATGGCTGGCGCGGGGCGGAGGTCGAAAACATCCTGAAATTCGAAAAGGATTTTCCGGGCGCCAAAGTGATCCGCCTTGAGAGGAATTACCGCTCGACGCCGGCGATCCTCGCGGCCGCGTCGGGCCTCATCGCGGCGAACACGGCCCGGCTCGGCAAGACCTTGTGGACGGAGCGCAAGGAAGGCGAGGCGGTGAAGATCCGCGGCGTCTGGGACGGCGAGGAGGAAGCGCGCCTCATCGGCGAGGATATCGAAGCCGAGCAGGCCAAAGGCCGCATGCTTTCCGACATGGCGGTCCTCGTGCGCGCCTCCTTTCAGATGCGCGCTTTCGAGGAGCGCTTCAACACGCTCGGACTTCCCTATAAGGTCGTCGGCGGCCCGCGTTTTTACGAGCGCGAAGAGACGCGGGACGCCCTTTCCTATCTTCGGCTGATCCGCAGCCCCGAGGACGATCTTTCCTTCGACCGCATCGTCAACAAACCGCGCCGGGGCCTCGGCGACAAGGCTTTGCAAACGCTGCATCAGCTTGCGCGGGCGAAAGGCGTTCCGCTGATGGTCGCGGCGCGCGTCGCGCTCGAAGCCGACGAGCTTCACGGCGCGGCCAAAAAATCGCTTCGCGCCTTTGTCGACTCGATCGACCGCTGGTCGCGCGACGCGCGCGACATGCCGCCCGCCGATATCGCCGAACTGGTGCTTGAAGAATCCGGCTATGTCGACATGTGGAAGAACTCGAAATCGGCCCAGGCCGAAGGCAAGCTCGACAATTTGAAGGAGCTCGTGCAGGCGGCCTCCGAGTTCGACACGCTCGAAGCCTATCTCGATCATGTCGCGCTCGTCTCCGAATTGAACGAATCCTCCGCCGACGGGCAGGTTTGGCTGATGACTCTCCACGCCGCCAAGGGCCTTGAGTTTCCCGTCGTCTTCCTGCCCGGCTGGGAAGAAGGCATATTCCCCTCGCAGCGCGCGCTCGACGAGAAGGGAACGGCCGCCCTCGAAGAAGAGCGCCGCCTCGCCTATGTCGGCCTCACCCGCGCCGAGGAAAGCTGCCGGATCTCCTTTGCGGCGAACCGGCAGATTTTCGGGCGCTGGCAGACGGCGATCCCCTCGCGTTTCGTCGACGAACTCCCCGAAAGCGCCGTCGATGTCGTGTCGCAGCCCGGCCTTTACGGCGCGGCGGCGGCGACGCTCGCCGCCCATGCGCGTTTTGAAGGCGCGAAAATCGACGAGGGCGCCTATTACGACAATCCGGGCTGGCGGCGCGCCCGCGCGGCCGCGTCCCGCCCCTCCCCAGAGCCGCCCCTGATCGAGGGAGCCGCGCGATCCGTTTCCGTCTCCGCGCCGGGCCGGGCCAAATTCTCCGTAGGCGAACGGGTGTTCCATCAGAAATTCGGCTATGGCCGCGTCGCGGCGGCGGAAGGCCAGAAGCTCGCAGTCGATTTCGAGCATTCAGGGATGAAGAAGGTGATCGATACATTCCTTGAAAGCGCTTGAGGGCAAATGACCTCTTGCAAGCTCATCTGGACCGGCGACAAGGTGAGGCTCGACGCGGCCGAGACGGCCCTTACCGAAATTCTCTGGCCGCCTGTGAGCGCCGTGAGCCTCGCCGAAGAGAACGGCGTCTGGCGGCTCGAAGCCTATTTCGAAACGACGCCCGACCAGGACGCAGTCGCGGCTGCGCTCGAAGGAACCGGCCTTGGCGCGGGAACGCTCGAAGAACTCCCCGATATCGACTGGGTGGCGCACGCCTTGTCGGGTCTCGGCGTCGTCCGCGCCGGGCGCTTCGTTCTCCACGGCGTTCACGACAAGGATAAATTGCCGAACCAGCCCGGCGATATCGCGATCCGCATCGACGCCAATCAAGCGTTCGGCACGGGCCATCATCCGACGACGGCGGGCTGCCTTTCTTTGCTCGACCGCCTCGCCGGGATCGCGCCGAAAAAGATTCTCGATCTCGGAACGGGCTCGGCCGTCCTTGCGATCGCCGCAGCGAAGCTCTGGGACAGGCAGGTCCTCGGCGTCGATATCGACGCGAAATCGGTCGAAATCGCGCGCGAAAACGCGGCGCTGAACGAGGTCCCGGACAAAGTGCGCGTCATCCAGGCCGACGGCTTTGAGAGCATCGTCGTCGAGCGCGCCGCGCCTTTCGATTTCGTCTTCGCGAACATTCTCGCGGGGCCTTTGGTCGATTTTGCGCCGGCGATGGGGACGCATGTCGATGTCGGCGGCCGCGTGATGCTGGCGGGCCTGATGGCCGAGCAGGAGGCGGGCGTCGCGGCGGCCTATGAGGCGGCGGGCTTTCGCGTCCTGAACAGGCTCGACCATGAGACCTGGCCGGTGCTGTTTTTCGTGCGCCTCTAGCCCCTTGAGCGCGGCGCGCCGCGCCGCCATATTCACGCCGCCCCCCGAAAGGCCGCGCCATGTTCCAAAGCTACGAGCCCGTCTCCGACAGAAGCTTTGCGGGAAAGCATCTGCCGCTCCTGCGCGCCGAGATGGAAAAACGCGGCCTCGACGGCTTCCTCATTCCGCATGATGACGAATATCAGAACGAATACACGCCTGCCTACGCCGAACGGCTGATGTGGATCTCCGGTTTTTCGGGCTCGGCGGGCGCGGCGGTCATTCTCAAGGACAAGGCGGTCCTGTTCACCGACGGGCGCTATACCCTGCAAGCGCGCGCGCAGGTCGACGACGCCTTCTTCGTCTATGAGGACGTCGCCGAGACGGCGCCCGACCAGTGGCTCGCGAAAAACGCGCCGGCCGGCGCGGCGATCGGCTATGACCCGATGCTGCATACGAGCGCCGGGCTCGCCCGCCTCGACGCGGCGGCGAAGAAACGCGGCTTCTCGCTGGTCGCGGTCGAGGAAAATCCGGTCGACGCGGCCTGGACAGATCAGCCGCCAAGGCCGTCGGCGAAAGCCGTTCCGCACGGGCTCGACCATGCCGGCAAGGCCTTCGCCGACAAGCGGCGCGAGATCGCGGCGGCGATCAGGGAGGCGGGCGCGGACGTCGTCCTCCTTACCGCGCCGCCGTCGGTCGCCTGGCTCTTCAATATTCGCGGCGGCGACGTGTCGCGAACGCCCCTGGCCCTCGCGCGCGCGATCCTCGCCGCCGACGGCAAGGCGACGCTCTTCATCGCGCCGGAAAAAGTCGGCGAGGATCTTGTCCGCCATCTCGGCGAGGACGTCGCCATCCGCGCGGAGACGGAGCTTGCCTCGGTCCTCAAAAAACTCGGCGAGGAAAAGCGCGCGGTCGCCGTCGACCCGGCGCTCGCGCCGGTCAAATTCATGCAGGATCTGAAAGAAGCCGGCGCGCGCATCATCGAGCTTGCAGATCCGTGCGCGCTTCCCCGCGCGTGCAAGAACGCCGCCGAACTCGACGGGACCCGCGCGGCCCATATCCGCGACGGCGCGGCGGTGACTCGCTTCCTGCACTGGATCGCAACGACCGCGCAAAAAGGCGATGTCGACGAAATCGCCGCCGCGAAAAAACTCGAAGAATTCCGCGCGGCCTCCGGCGAGCTCGTCGATATCAGCTTTGACTCGATCGCCGGCGCCGGGCCGCATGGCGCGGTCGTACATTACAAGGTCAACACCGAAACCAACCGCAAGATCGAGCCGAACGCGCTTTTCCTCATCGATTCCGGCGGGCAATATCGCGACGGCACGACCGACATCACCCGCACGGTCGCGATCGGCGCGCCAACCGCGGAAATGCGCGACCGCTTCACGCGGGTTTTGAAAGGCCATATCGCGCTCGCAACCGCGCGCTTTCCGGTCGGAACGTCGGGCGGCCAGCTCGACGCCCTCGCAAGAAAGCCGCTCTGGGATCAAGGGCTCGACTATGATCACGGCACCGGCCACGGCGTCGGCAGCTTTCTCGGCGTCCATGAAGGCCCGCAGCGGATCGCCAAGACGCCGCACGCGCAAGCCCTGAAGCCCGGCATGATCGTCTCGAACGAGCCGGGCTTTTACAAGACGGGCGAATTCGGCATCCGCATCGAAAATCTCGTCATCGTGACGCCGCCGGCGCCGGTCGAAGGCGGCGAGCGCGAGATGATGGGTTTTGAAACCATCACCCTGGCGCCCATCGATCTTGCGCTCGTCGTTCCGGCGCTGATGAGCGAGGCCGAGCGCCACTGGCTCAACAAATATCATGCGCGGGTGCGCCAGACTTTGACGCCCCTCTTGCCGAAAGATGTCGCCGAATGGCTCGCAAAGGCGACCCGCGCGATCTGAGACTCGCGGCGGGCCCTCACCCGCCGATCAATTTCAGCCACTCGTCCTCCGTCAGCACCTTGACGCCCAGGTCTTTCGCTATCTTCAGTTTCGAGCCGGCGCCGGGCCCGGCGACGACATAGTCGGTCTTGGCCGAGACCGAGCCCGAAACCTTCGCGCCCAAGGCCTGCGCGCGCGCCTTGGCTTCGTCGCGGGTGAAGAGTTCGAGCGAGCCGGTGAAGACGACGGTCTTTCCCGCGACCTTGCTCCCGGAGGCGGCGGGGCGCGCCATTGTCTCGGAATGCGTCTCTTTCAGGAGCCGGTCGAGCGCCTCCTCATTCTGCGGCTCGGCGAAGAAATCGGTGACGCCGCGCGCGACAAGCGCGCCGACGCCGTCGATTTCAAGCATCTCCTTATAGGCGGCGCTCTCCTCGTCGACCGCCTTGCGCGCGGCCGCGCGGAAGGCGTCGAATGTCTCGTAAGCGATCGCGAAAAGCCGGGCGTTCGTCTCCCCGACATGGCGAATGCCGAGCGCGTTGATGAAGCGCGGCAGCGAAACCGTCCGCCGCTCATTGATCGCGGCGAAAAGATTGTCGACGGATTTCCGATTGGTCGGCGGCTTTTCCTTCCCGTTCTTGTCGCGCTTGCGCGCGCCGTCCTCATCGAGTTCATATCGATAGAGGTCGATCTCGCCTTTCCGCTGACGCCTCTCCAGCGTGAAGATATCGGCGGGCTCCTTGATATATCCCGCCTCATGAAACGCCTCGATCTGCTTGATCCCGAGCCCTTCAATGTCGAAGGCGTTTCTCGAAACAAAATGCCTCAGCCGCTCGACCACTTGCGCGCGGCAGACGAGCCCGCCCGTGCAGCGCCGGTCGACCTCGCCTTCCTCGCGCACGGCGTGGCTGCCGCAGACCGGGCATCGCTCGGGGAATTCATATTTCTTCGCGCCCTTCGACCGTTTCGCCTTCACGACCTCGACGATCTGCGGAATGACGTCGCCGGCGCGCTGGATGACGACCGTGTCGCCGAGATGGACGTCCTTGCGCTCGATCTCGTCTTCATTATGGAGCGTCGCATTGGCGACGACGACGCCGCCGACGGTGACCGGCTTCAGCCGCGCGACAGGCGTCAGCTTTCCCGTCCGCCCGACCTGGATGTCGACCGCGTCGATGACGGTCGTCGCCTTCTCCGCCGGGAATTTATGCGCCGCCGCCCAGCGCGGGGCGCGGCTGACAAAGCCGAGGCGTTCCTGGAAATCGAGCCTGTCGACCTTGTAGACGACGCCGTCAATGTCATAGCCGAGATCGGCGCGCCGCGATTCGATCTTCGCGTAATGGGCGAGCATTTCCTCGACCGTCTCGCAGCGCGCCATCAGCGACGTGACGGAAAATCCCATTTTCCTTAGGCGCGCGACCGCTTCCATCTGCGTCGGCGCCAGCGGCGCGCTCGTCTCGCCCCAGGCATAGGCGAAGAAACGCAAGGGCCGCGAGGCGGTGATCGCCGCGTCGAGCTGGCGCAGCGAGCCCGCCGCGGCGTTGCGCGGATTGGCGAAGACCTCCTCGCCCTCCGCTTCGAGCCGCGCGTTCAAGGCCGCGAAATCCTCATGCGACATATAGATCTCGCCGCGCGCCTCGAAGACCTCCGGCGCGTCTTTCAGCCTTTTCGGAACATCGCCGACGGTCAGCATATTCGCGGTGACATTCTCGCCCTCCTCGCCGTCGCCGCGCGTCGCCGCCAAAACGAGGACGCCCTTTTCATAGCGAAGGCTCATCGACGCGCCGTCGATTTTCGGCTCGGCGGTAAAAGCCGGCGGCGCATCGAGCTTCAGGAAACGCGCGACGCGGGCCGCGAAGTCGCGAACATCCCCTTCATTGAAAAGATTGTCGAGCGAGAGCATCGCGCGCGCGTGACGGACTTTCTCGAATTTCGTCGAGGGCGGCGCGCCGATCTTGTCCGACGGGCTGTCGGCGCGTTTCAATTTGGGAAAGCGCTTCTCGATCAGAAGATTGCGGCGGCGGAGCGCGTCATATTCGGCGTCCGTCATCACGGGCGCATCTTTCGCGTAATAGGCCTCGTCGGCGCGCGCGATCGCGCCCGCGAGCCGGGCGAGTTCGGCTTCGGCCTCCTCGGGCGCGAGGTCCTTGACGGGAATGGTCTCAAGCTTCGTTTTTGCGCTCACGTCTTTCACCAATGCAACCTATCGGGATATTCCGTATCTGTCCTTTTTGAGTGTTTCACGTGAAACACCGCGATGACGATCGACGCCGATCATGCGGCCGCCTGGAGGGGGTGGAGATAAGTTCGGTGATCACGAGCGCGTGATACGAATAGTCGCGCAGCAGCAGCTCCCGGCCCATCCTTCGTGACGCGCCTTCGGCGCTCCTCAGGACGAGGCTGTGCGATATTGCAACAAAGCACGGGCCTCATCCTGAGGAGGCGCGAAGCGCCGTCACGAAGGATGGGCCGTCGGGCGCCGATTCTGATATATCGCGGCACGCTTCAGGCGAATTTCTTGCGCCGCGCCGCGCGGACGGGGCCCGCGGCGCCGAGCAGGCGGCGGGCCTGGGCGCGCGCCTCCTCGGTGACGCGCGCGCCGGACAACATGCGCGCGATTTCC
>JBFXBB010000121.1:0-8327 GCA_050183685.1 Amphiplicatus sp. | reverse complement strand
GACCTCGAAGGAGAACACCGAGTATCATTCGGTCAAGCTCGACGACCCCTCCTTCCCGGCGCCCATCTACGCCAACCTCGTCAAGAGCGACGCCGACTACACCCTCGTCTGGTCGCGATGACGCCAACGGCGGCGCCGCGCCTCTCGCGCGGCGCCGTCCCTCATCGACCCCCGATTTATGCGGAGCGATCCAGCGCAAAATCCCGGCAAATCCGGCCTTCACACGCAACCACTCCGCATAACAATCAACGCCGCATAATCGGCGCGCCCGGCGAAGATGCGGAAGTCCGGCGCTTTCTCGCTCGTCTTTTCGGCGGGCCGGACCTGGACGTTCGCGTCGAGGGTCAAGGTCGCAACGCTGCCCGTAAAGCCGTCGCCGGTTTTGGTGAAGGTGCCGATAGTCGCCATGATGAAGTCTCCTCATTTTTGAGCCCGCGCCACTCGCGGCCTCGATGGCGATCGTCAGGCCACAGGCGATCGCCGGCGCAGTCGCTTGACCCGCAGCGAAGCGGAGGACGGCGGGGCGAGAACTTTTTTGTCTTCCCGCGAGGAATGGCGACGTCTTCGTCGCCAGGGGAAAAAAGTTGTCGCGACGCCGTTGCGCTCCAGGCGATCGAGGCGAAGCCGTCCTGCGGCGAGATCAGGCCATCAGAGGCGCGAGCGGCGATGGTGCGAATGATGAAGACGCTTCCTGGCGACCGGCCGCTGTCAACAAGCAGGGCGACGGCGTATCAAGCGCAAAAAGGCGCCCTGGCGGATGCGAAAGTGCACGGTGCGCAATAGCGAGAAGGGGGCTGGAATCATGTCTTCAAGGAAGCGCGCGTTGACGGTGCAAGAGGAAACAACGTGACGCACAGTCGATTGGGTCGCCTGTCGCCCCCGTTGCTTCGGCCTTCCTCGACAATGTTCGAAAAGGACGTCGGCGGCCGTTCTGAATAGGCTCGCAACAAGCGCCCGGTCGTGAGGACGGCGGCGATGCGCCTGGCCGATTGGCGGGGCGCGCCGGGGGGGGGGGCGATTAGTAAGTGATGTCCTATCCCAGCGCCCACGGCTTGCGCGGGCGATGTTCGAACAGCGGGATGCCAAGGCGCTTGGCTTTGTCGGCGAGATTGTCGGTGACGCCGGAGCCGGGGAAGACGACGAGGCCGATCGGGAGCGCTTCGAGGAGCGCGTCGTTGCGCTTGAACGGCGCGGCTTTACCGTGACGAGTCCAGTCAGGCTTGAAGACGATCTGCGCGACTTTGCGCTTGTCAGCCCAGCAGGCGGCGATCTTCTCGGCGCCGCGCGGCGTGCCGCCATGGAGGAGCACCATGTCGGGGTGCTTGGCGCGGACGCGGTCGAGTGCGGTCCAGATTGTGGCGACGTCATTGAAGTCGGGCCCGCCTGCAAAGGCGATCTTTGCGCCCTGCGGAGTCAGCGGTTCGATCTCGGCGCGGCGCTTGGCGGCGATGAAGTCACGGCTATCGATGACGGAAGCCGTCAGCGACTTCGATGCGGCGTTGCGGCTGATGAGCGATCCGACGCGCGGCTTCCAGGCGTGGCCGGTCGCGGCTTCAAAGCGGTGGGCGGCTTCATCGCGCATGAATTCGAAGGCGTTGCGCCTTTCCATGAGCGAGAACCCTTCCGCGATGAGCCGTTCGAGCTCGACGGAACGGATTTCGGAACCGTCCTGCTCGCGATGGCTGTCGCTCTGGCGCTGCTCGTTGCGATCGAGCGCGCGATCGATGACGCCGATATGGCGGTGGAAGAGATAGACGAGCGACCAGAGAAGGCTTTCAAGGTCGCTCTCAAGCCGCGTGTCGGTGAAGGTCGCGATGAGCGCGTCGGCCATGTCGACGACGGCGCCTTGCGCGGTCGCCGCCTCTGGCAAGGGGCGCGGATCGGGCTCGTCGCCATTGGGGCGCCAGCCGAACAGCTGGAGTTCGTCGAGAAGATGCGCGGTCGGCGAGAGTGCGGCAGGTTCGATAAGGTCGCCGTCGATATCGGTCAGCATAGTGATCCTCTTTGAGCGTTTCGCGCCGCGCGCCCTTCGCGCGGCCTCTGATGGCGCGGGACCAGCCGCACGCGCCGCGCCGGCGCACCCGTCGGCATTGATGGAAGAGTGAGACGCGAGCCTCCCGCTCGCGATGCGCGTCGGGCCGCAGCGAAGCGGAGGAGGACGGGCGGCGGGTTTCTTGTCTCGCGAGGAATGGCGCTTAGGAAGAAGCGCGCGAGCGCAGCGACTTCGCCCCTGTCGCCGCCAGGGGAAGAAACCCGCCGCCCGGCCTTGGCGTCCGGCGCGGCGTTTGCGGCCCCCTCGCGCATCCTTGACGGCCGCGCGAGGGGCGCGTGGCGGAACATTCGGCGAGGATCAGCCTGCGGATGATGGGGTGGCGCTTACTCCGCCTATTTCCGGCGAACGACGATCAGCTAATGCGACGAAGCGCGATGCGATCCTGAAGGGCGAGCTGTGGCGCCAAGGATGCAGTCAGAGCGGCAACGCCGTCGCTGACAAGATCGTCATTGAAGTCCTTGCTTCTCGGCAGAAGGATCATCGCATCAACGCCGGTATTGATCGCTCGCCGGCGCAGCACATCGGCCGCGCGAAACCCCGCGTCGTCGCGATCAACGGCAATGTAGAGTCGGCGCAACTTTGACGGAGCGCGAAACATGCCGAGATGCTGCGCGGACAAGGCGGCGGCGAGCGGCGTAAACGGCAGGACAGAACGCAGCGACAGAACGGTCTCGACTCCCTCGCCGACGATGAGGACGTCATTCGCCGCGCCAAAGCGGACGGCATTGCCGGCCAGTGATCCGAGCGCCTTGCGCGGCGCGGCGAGCGGCGCCTTCGACCGGCCGTCGCGCGCGAGATAGGTGCGTAAGACCCCCGTGACGACGCCGTCGGCGTTCTTGACCGCGGCGATCATCGCCGGCCAAGGCTCGGGTCGCGCATCAGCTTCCTCGCGATAGGTGCAGCGCGGATGAAAGCGCAAGGCGCGAAGACCGGCGACATCACGAATATTGCGGCTTTCGAGATATGCCTCAGCTAGCGTGCCGGCGATCGGCTGCGACGCCTTAAAGAGGCGTTGCGCCGCTTGCGTGCGGTCGCGGTGAATACGGCCGGTCGTCAACGACGGAAGAAGAGACGACGACCTATTCAGGAACCGCAGCGCCTCGTCACGCACATCGCGATGATTGTTGAACCGGCAAGCCGCTGCGATGAGATCAAGGAGATCTCCATGTTCGCCGGTCGCGGCGTCCTGCCATTTGCCAGCTGCGCCCGTGCCCGATGGCGGACCGACGAGCCGGACAAAGAGGCTTCGTCCCTTCGCGCCGTGCGCATCGCCGACGATCCAGTAATCGCCGACCCGTTTGCCGCCCGGAAGGTAAAGCGTGCAAACATCAATGGCGCGGTCGGCGAGGCGCCGCGCGATCTCTCTGCTCGTTTCGGGCATCGTGAGCTCCGACGAAAAAGGCCCGCCGGAGATGGCGGGCCTCATAGGGTATCGGGTGGGGTTTTATTCCGCCGCGATGGCGGCCGCGGGCATATCGTCCGGGACTTCATTCGCGGCGATCGGCTTGTCGCACATCGACACAGCTTCGGCATCGCCATTCGCTTCGCTGGAAGCGTCAGTATCCGGTCGCCTCCGCAAGACCGCCGGGAGCCAATCCGTCGGCCGAAGTAATTCCTCCGCCGCCAGAGCCATGTCAGGCTTATTGAGGCCTTCGAGCCGTCTGGCGGCGTCTTCGCCATTCGACTCGCGCACGGCGTCGAGGATCTGCGCTTTGCTATTCCGGGTGAAATACCCGTCCGCCGTCGGCGTCCAGCCGGCGGCGCGAACATCGAGCGCGAGGGAGTCTGCGAGCGCATCCACGAGCGACTGCGCGTCGCTGCGGCGGTCATAGGGTTTGTAGACGGCGTCGATCGAGAGGCCGACGCAATGAGCGAAGAGAGACTGCCGTTCGGCCTTGCTCAGCGCCGTGAGGCTTGTCCAGAGGTCCTCCGGACGACCACGGAGTTTGTCGCCCAAGGCGGCATGACGCGCCGCGATCGATTGGGCCGCGGCGCTGTCGGCGAGCCGAGACGCCCCGCTTCGCAAGGGCGTTTGACGCGTGGTGATGGATATGCAACGCGCGGCGCCCGGCGCAAAGAAGAGATCGAGGCAGAGCGCATGGAGCGCCGCGAGAAACGCGACCTCGGGGTTCGCCGCCATGGCGTCGCGGAGCGCAAGCGTCCGCCATTCTGTCAATTCGATCAACAGGCGGTCCGGCAACGGACGCGCAGCGTCTTCGTCCTCCCTCTCCTCATTGCCGGCGCTCGCGTCGTTCGCATTGGCCGCGACATCGTCGGCCACGGACGCAGTTGACGGATCGTCGCCGTCTGCTGAAGCTTCAAGGTCGATCGGCGGCTCGTCCTCGGGACGAACGAACCCGCGTTCGATTCTGAGTCCCCCCGACTGATCGGGGCTGATGAAGACGCCGGCGCGAGCGACTTCTTCCGGCGGATAGTCGAAGGGACGCTCGTCGATCGCCTCGATGATCGCTTCAAGCTCGCCGAGCCTTTGATCGACGTCCTGAGGGAGTTCTTCGGCGCCGTCATATTGGTCTTCCAGCGCTTCAAGCTCCGCCCTTGCGGCGTCATAGGCCTGCTGTTGATCGTCGCTGAGGACCGCCCTTTCGCCCTCGATGCGGCGAAGATCGAAGGTGTGGCCATAGGGAAGATCGACCACGGCCTCGACCCATTTCCAGCCTTCGGCGCGGATTTCGGCGGCATTCTCCTCAAGTTTTTCGACAACGAGGCGGCTCAGGAGACCCGGGTCCCGTAGCCAGAAGTCATCGGCGTCCGCAAAGAGATCGCGGAGCACGGCGCCGCCCGCTGCCTCATAGGCATCGACGCCGACAAATCGCGCGCGCTTGTCGCCAGCCCGCACCGCGCCTTCGGTCAGCATACGGCGGATGTGATAAGGCTCGCGATTGTAACCGTTCCGTAGAGCGACCCAGACCTCGACCTGGCGCTGGTGATCCGGATTGACGGTGAACGCCGTCAGCTGCTCAAGTGTCAGGCCATCGTCCGCGTAAAGATCCAAAAGCTGCGGCGAGACACCCGCGAGCTTCAATCGCTGTTTGACGACCGCTGGCGTTACGAAGAAGGCTACGGCGATTTCCTCCTCGCTTTTGCCTTTCTCGCGCAGGGTCTTGAAGGCGCGGAACTGGTCGAGCGGATGAAGAGGCGCACGCTGAATGTTCTCCGCGAGACTGTCCTCCTCGGCGAGACCGTCCGTCCGGATGACGCAAGGAATTGGCGCATCGGACGCGAGGCGATTCTGACTGACCAGCATTTGCAGCGCTCGTAGGCGTCGCCCGCCAGCGGGCACGTCATACATGCCGGTCTCGGCGCCGTCTTCATCGAGAACGGCGCGGACGGTGAGGCTCTGCAGGAGCGTTCGCCGCGCGATGTCCTCGGCGAGTTCCTCGATCGAGACGCCCGCCTTGATCTGACGGACGTTGGATTGGGAAAGCACGAGCTTGTCGAGCGGGATTTCGCGCGCGGCGCTCAAAGCCAGCGTCGCGGTGGGCTTCGTCTTCGGTTTGGATTTGGCCATGGGTCAGTCTCCGTAACGGGCCGGCCGGAAGTCTCTCTTTCGGCCTCGAAAACCCGTCACGGAAAAACCCGCCCGACTCTCACACGAGAGCCGGGCGGGAGAACTAACTGAAGCGGCGATCAAGGGTCCTACGCCAAACTCACGCGGCTTCGAGCAGGCGCTTGGCGCGGGCTTCATAATCGAGGCGCGCATCCTGATGCGTCTTGCCGCGCGCGACGGCGGTAATGCCTTGCACGAAGTCGAAGACGGAACTCGGCGGGCGGCCTTCCTCGGCGAGAACGGTCTCGATGATCGTCGCGGTCTCGGTCTTGGAGAAGCCGCGCTTCTTCAAAAAGTCGCTGCGCGCCTCGTCATCGCGGGCGACGATCTGCTCCCGGGCCGACTTGATCGAATTGATAAACGGCTGCGGCGAAGAATTGGCAAAGCGCGTCAGGGCCGGCGCAGCCTCGCGCGCGAAGCGGTCGGCGGCGTATTTGCTGTGCCGGATGACGATCTCCTGAAAGTCCTCGACGCCCCAGAGATTGCGGTTCTGGCAGACGGCGCGGAGATAGAAGGAGGCGAGCCCGAGCGTCTTCGCCCCGACTTCCGAATTCCAGCAGTAAAAGCCGCGGAAGAACAAATCCGGCGATCCGTCGGAGAGCTTTCCTACTTCGATGGGATTCAAGTCGTCGACCAGAAACAGGAAAACGTCGCGATCGGAGGCGTAGAGCGTGGTCGACTCCCGGCTGACTTTGGCGTTCGGATCATAGATGCCCGTGCGCCAGTCGAGCACGCCGGGGATTTTCCAGCGCGTGTCGCCGACGCCGTCGCCGGCGATCTTCATGACCGCCGAGACAAGCTCGTGATCGTAGATGCGGCCATAGTCGGGACCGGTGACAGCGCGCAGCTCCATGCGCCCGTCTTCCGTCTCCAGCGTTTTCACCTGTTCGGCGCGATGGGTCGTCAGCCCGTATTGCAGATTGATCGCGGCGAGCGGCGCCGGCAGCTGGCGGAGATAGGACGCCGGCGCGCCGATGAGAGAAGCGAGCTGTCCGAAGCTCCAATGCGTCGGCGCAACAGGCGCCTCGCCGCCCGGCAAAGCGAGCGTCAAACTTGCGGCGTCGTCGCGCGAAGCCTCGACGCGGATCGCCACGCTCTCGACCGTCCGCGTCCGGCTGCGCTCGGACCGACGCTTCACCGACGCATGTAGATCGCTGAGCGACAGAAACCGCTCGTCGTCTGGTCGCGAGAACCATTCGGACGAGACGCGCCCGACCTGCGAACCGCGCGAGACATCGACCTTGTAACCGGCCGACGCATCGGGTCGGGCATCCAGAACCTGAAGGGACATGGGAGTTCTCCGTGGGCGGGCCGGCCGAAAGACTCTCTCTCGGCCTCCAAACCCGTGTGCGCCAAGCCAACCAACCACTTACTCTGAAAGGAGGTGCACTGAGTAAAACAAAGCTGCCGATTAGACCCTGAGGGGGTGAGAGCCCCCTCCCGCCACACGGTGCAGCGTGGGGCGAGAAGCGAACGGGTGAGGCCGACCGGGTGCTTCCGGAAGGCCGTAAATTAGCAGAACCCGTTAAAGCCGGGCGTGCGGGGACTTCCGATCCCAGAACGGCCCGGCCAGCGAGACCGCAATGGAGAGGGAAACCGAACCGATGGCCGAAGTCCCGTTAAGAGGTGTCTCACCAACTCGGAAGTGGGTGAGGAGTCGCAAGACTTGTGGAGCGCCGACACGCAATTACGGGTTTGCGGGTCAGGGACATCGGGGCGACCCGATGTCAGCGGCCGGGAAAGCCTGCAAGGCCCGGCGGCCTGATTCCACACGGGGCAGAGTCGGCTCCTACAGCGGACGAAGGGCGGCGGCGGAACTTGGGAACCTGCCCGCGCTTCCGTCCCTCCGGGGACGGATGACCGAAGTGACCGGTGAGCGCGCGCGGCGGGGACGGAGCCTGCGTAGTAGTCCGAGGACGGGAAAGCCGTCCGCACGGCGAAGGCGGGCAGTGGATGCAACTTGCAAGCAGGAAATGGACAAATCGTGTCCGACACAGTGAATACTGGGTTCATTTTCGACATGCAGCGCAAGCTGTATAGGTGGAGCGCCGCGGACCCCGACAAGAGGTACGCGGATCTGTTCAATATCGTATGCGACCGCAGAACGTTGGTCCGCGCCTGGGAACGGCTGTCCCGAAACAGGGGCAGCAATACTCCGGGTACGGACCGCGTGACGCGGACGGCGGTTGAAAAGCGCCCCGACGGCGTCGCCGGCTTTCTGGACGAAATCCGGCAAGACCTGCGACAAGGAACGTACCGGCCTCAACCGGTCCGGCAGAGGCTGATCCCGAAGCCGGGCAAGCCGGGTGCGTTCCGGCCGCTGGGGATTCCAACGCTTAAAGACCGACTGGTGCAAATGGCGCTTAAATTGGTGCTGGAGCCGATCTTCGAGGCGGACTTCTTTCCGATCTCGTATGGGTTCCGGCCCGGTCGAAGCACGCACGATGCGCTGGCGAGAGTCCGGCACAGATTGAACCCGACGTCAGCCGGTCCCTCAAGGACCCGGTATGTGATCGAGGGGGATATCAAGGGCTGCTTCGACGCCATCGATCATCACGTGCTGATGGATCGCGTGCGCCGCCGCATCAAGGACCGCAAGGTCCTGCGGCTCGTGCTCGCCTTTCTGAAAGCCGACATCATGATCGAAGGCACGCTTCGGCATCCAGTAACCGGCGTCCCGCAAGGGGGTGTCATCTCGCCGCTCTT
>JBFXBB010000120.1:0-8357 GCA_050183685.1 Amphiplicatus sp. | reverse complement strand
CAGCGTCTGGGTGTCCTTCACGCGGGAATAAGAGGCTTGCGCGTCGATCTGAGGCAGCGCGCCGGCCCAGGCCTGGGGCTTCAGCTCCTCGGTCGCGCGAAGCCGCGCGCGCTCGGCGCGGATCGTCGGATTCGAGGCGTAAGCGATGGCGAGCGCGTCTTCGAGCGTCTCGGCCGCCGCCGCAAGGGGGCAAAACGCCAACAGCGTCAATAGGCCGGCGCGATACGCGGATTTCGAGAACATCCTCACTCTCCTCGCTCCTTAGGGGAACAGGCGCGCCCCCTTTACCTAGATACTAATCATTATCGGGCGGTGAAATCGGAAAAGGCAGCGCCTCGCCCCGGATGCGGCGCATGCGGCCGCGCGCCGCGCGGCGGGGCCTTTGACCGGCCTTACATCCGCGATATGGCTCATTTCTCGGGCGGCGCAGCGTTTGCATGCAGCTAACCCGAATCGGGGACAGGCGCCAGCCTGAACGGGAGAAGAGAAATGCCGCGCGTATCGCTGGCGATGCCGGTCTATAATGGCGAGAATTATATCGAAGCGGCGATCGCATCGATTCTGACGCAGGACTTCGCCGATTTCGAGCTCATCATCACCGACAACGCGTCGAGCGACCGCACGGAATCAATCTGCCGTCAGTATGCGGAGAAAGATTCCCGCGTCAACTATGTCCGCAATCCCAAGAATTTAGGCGCGGCGCCGAATTATAATCGAGGGTTCGAACTCGCCCGCGGCGACTATCTTAAATGGTGCGCGCATGACGACCTTATCAGCCCCAACTATTTGTCGGAATGCGTGAAAATCCTCGACGAACGCCCGGAAGTCGCGCTCGCTTTCGGCCGAACGCAATGCATCGACTCGCATGGCGCGCATATTCCGATGGTCGGCGAGGCGATCCCGTCGCTCGCCGGCCTCTCGCCCGCCGGGCGCTTTGGCAAGGTGATCCGCTTTTCGGGCACCTGTTTCGAAATCTTCGGCCTGTTCCGAATGGAGACGCTGAGGAAAACGTCGCTCCACCGTCTCTATTATGGATCGGATCGCGCGCTGCTCGCCGAAACGGCGCTCCTCGGAGAGTTCGCGCCCGCCGACAAGGCCGTCTTCTATAATCGCGAACACCGCACGCGCTCGATCAATATCGATGACAAGCGCGTGCGCCGCCAATGGCAGTTCGCCGAGGCGAAGGGCGCCTCCTTCGAACATTGGAGCCTTCTTAACCATCTTGTCGAGATTTCGGGCAGGCACCCGGATTGCGCGCCTGTCATTTCGACTTTCGCCACAGTGGCGAGTTTTGCGCTGACGCCCGTGCAACTCGGGCGCTATGTGCTTGAAGTGATTGGCGCGGTTTCGCCGGGCGCGCATCAATGGCTGCGGCGGCGAGCGCTTGGATTGTCAAAGGCGGCGTGAGGACGAACAGCGCCCCCTGTGACCGAAACGGCGCTGAGGAAAGAAGTTTTATTGCTGAAAGTTAAGGCGGGCTAGTCCGTCGGCGCTTTTTGAAATAAGATGCGGTTGCGCTGCACAATGAGTGAGACGCCGCATCTGCGGATGGTTTGGTGAGGCGCGCAAAGAGAGGCGAGCATATGCGTCGTCTGTCTTCGCTAGTATGAGTATTGGGGGATGTGATGAAAGTGGCGCTTCTTGCGGGCGGGTTCGGAACCCGGCTCGCCGAGGAAACCGAAGTACGGCCGAAGCCAATGGTCGAGATCGGCTCGATGCCGATCCTTTGGCATATCATGATGCATTATTACGGCTATGGGTACGAGGACTTCGTCATCGCGCTCGGCTATAAGGGCGAATATATCAAAAGGTGGTTCCAGGATTACTCCACCTTTGGCGGAAACGTCACGGTCGACGTCGCTTCCGGCAATGTTTTCCGGCATCGTTCGCAAACGCCGAGCTGGCGCGTCGACCTTGTCGACACCGGCATGGGCGCCGGGACGGGCGGGCGGATCAAACGGCTCGCCGACTGGCTCGGACGCGGGACTTTCATGCTCACCTGGGGCGACGGCGTTTCCGATGTCGACCTCGACGCGCTTTTGAAATTCCACAAATCCCACGGCAAGATCGCGACCATGACCGCGGTCCGTCCGCCCGCGCGCTACGGCCATATTGAGTTCGACGGCGATCAGGTGATGGAGTTTTCCGAAAAGCCGCAGACGGGCGAGGGTTGGATCAATGGCGCCTTCTTCGTCCTGGAGCGCGGCGTGTTCGATTATATCGATACGGACGAGATGATGTTCGAGCACGATCCGATGCGTCGCCTCGCCGCGGACGGCGAATTGATGGCCTTTCGCCATGACGGCTTCTGGCAATGCATGGACACGCTCCGCGAAAAGCATCTCCTCAACAAACTCTGGTCCGGCGGCGCCCCCCCCTGGCGAACATGGACGCGGGCCGGCGCGCGCAATTACGAACGCCTGACGGCGATCGGTCTCAATGGCGGCGCGGGCGCGCAGGCTAAGGCTCAGGGAGCATAAAATGAAAGTCATCCTGACGGGGGACCGAGGCTATATCGGTTCCGTTCTCGCACCCATGCTGATCGCCCGCGGCCATGAGGTCGTGGGCATTGACAGCGATCTATTCGAGGCCTGCACCTTTGCGGGCGAGCTCGCGGACTATCGCCAGATCCGCAAGGATTCGCGCGACATCGAGGCGGCCGACATCGAAGGCGCCGACGCGATCATCCATCTTGCGGGCCTTTCGAACGATCCGCTCGGCGACTATCGCCCGCAATTGACCGAGGACATCAATCTCCTCGCCTCGATCCGCCTGGCGCGGCTTGCGCGCGAAACCGGCGTCGGGCGTTTCATCTTCGCTTCGTCCTGTTCGAATTACGGCGCGGCGGGAAATGATTTCCTCGACGAGAACGCGCCCTTCAATCCGGTGACGCCCTACGGCCAGTCGAAAGTCGGCGTCGAAGACGCGGTCTCCCGCATGGCCGATGACGGCTTCTCGCCGGTGTTTTTGCGCGCCTCGACCGCTTATGGCATGTCGCCGCGCATTCGCTTCGATCTCGTCATCAACAATCTGACCGCCTGGGCGTTCACAACCGGCAAGGTGCGCCTGAAAAGCGACGGCATGCCCTGGCGCCCCGTCGTTCATGTCGCCGACATCGCCGCCGCCTATATCGCCGCGCTCGAAGCGGACCGCGCCGACATCCACAACAAGGCGTTCAATGTCGGCGTGACGTCGGAGAATTACCGCATTCGCGAGCTTGCGGAAATCGTTCGCGAGGTCGTTCCCGGCTCGGAAGTGACCTTTGCGAGCGACGCCGCCCCCGACAAGCGCAATTACCGCGTCGATTGCAATTACATCGCGCGCGCGCTGCCCGGCTTCAAACCGCAATGGACGGCGCGGCGCGGCGTCGCCCAGCTCTACGAAGCCTTCAAAACGCATGGCCTCACTCTCGAAGAGTTCGAGGGCGAGGCTTTCAACCGCATCGCTCATGTGAAGAAGCTCGTGCGCGAAGGCGTGATCGACAATAATCTCCGCTTCAGCGCGATCAGAGAGGCGGCCGAATAATGACCTATCTCCGCGCAGTCGAATTCGCCCCCGCCCGCTCGCATCGCGAAACGGTGTGCCGCTCCTGCAAGGCGCCGGCGCTTGAACCCTTTCTCGATCTCGGCGTGATGCCTTTCGCCGACCGGCTCGTGCCCGTCGTCGAACTCGCCGACAAGGAGCCCGCCGCCCCGCTCGAAGTCGCGATGTGCCGCGCCTGCTCGCTTGTCCAAATCCTGCACACGGTCGAGCCCGCCGATCTCTTCGATCACGCCTATCCCTATTACTCGTCCTTCTCGCCGGCGCTGCTCGCCCATTCGCGCAAGAATGTGTTCGAGCTCATCGAGCGGCGCCAGCTCGCCAAGGACGCTTTCATCATCGAGCTCGCGAGCAATGACGGCTATCTTCTTAAAAATTATGTCGAGGAAGGCTATCGCGTGCTCGGCGTCGATCCGGCGGACGGGCCCGTAAAAGCCGCGATCGCCGCGGGCGTGCCGTCGATGAAGGCCTTTTTCTCGGCGGCGCTCGCTCACAAAATCGTCGACGATCACGGCCGCGCCGATATCGTGCACGGCAACAATGTTCTCGCCCATGTCGCCGACACCAATGGCTTTGTCGCCGGCGTCGCCACGCTCCTGAAGCCGAACGGCGTCGCCGTCATCGAAGCGCCTTATGTCAAAGAGCTTATCGACCACACCGAATTCGACACCATCTACCATGAACATCTGTGTTACTTCTCGGTGACGGCGCTCGATCAGCTTTTCCGCCGGCACGATCTTTATCTCAACGACATCCGTGCGCTGCCGATTCACGGCGGCTCGCTGCGCCTCTTTATTGAGCCCGAGGAAAATGTCGGCGATGAGGTCAAAAAGATGCTGGAAAACGAAGTCGATCTCGGAGTCGACGATCTTGGCTATTATGAGACCTTCGCGCACCGGGTCGAATCGCTCCGGTCGTCGCTCGGAAAGATGCTCCGCGCCTTGAAGAAAGAGGGAAAACGCATCGCCGCCTATGGCGCGGCCGCGAAAGGCGCGACGCTGCTCAATTATATCGGCGTCGGCGCCGAAACGCTCGATTATGTCGTCGACCGCAACACCCACAAGCAAGGCAAGCACATGCCGGGCGTCAAGCTGCCGATCCGCCCGGTCGAGGCGCTGCTTGAGGATCAGCCGGACTACGCGCTGATGCTCGCCTGGAACTTCGCCGATGAAATTCTCGCTCAGCAGGCCGAATATCGCGCCCGCGGCGGCAAATTCATCATTCCGATCCCGACGCCCCGCATCGTAGAATAAGCGAGATCTCATGCTGAACCTGATGGACCGCCCGAATGCGCATTCGGGCATCGATTCGGCGGGCGGGGAATGCCCCGCTTGCGGGGGAAGCGCGCTTTCCGACTTCCACCGCGTCACGCGCGCGCCGACAAACAGTTGCATCCTCCTGAAGACTCGCGAGGAGGCGCTCGCTTATCCGACGGGCGACATCGTCCTTGCGCATTGCGCCGATTGCGGCTTCGTCTTCAACCGCGCCTTCGACCTGCGAAAGACCGAATATTCGGGGCGCTATGAAGAGACCCAGTCCTTTTCGCCGACCTTCAACCGCTTCCATCGCGTCCTCGCGGAGCGCCTCGTCGCGAAATATGATTTGAAGGAGGGAACGGCGCTTGAAATCGGTTGCGGCAAGGGCGAGTTCCTGGCGCTTCTCGCCGAGATCGGCGCCATGAAGGGCGTCGGCGTCGATCCGGGCGTTCATGTCGAGCGCATCGCGCCCGAAGTCGCGAACAAGCTCTCTTTCATCCCGGCGATGTTCGCGCCGGATCATATCGACCGCGATTTCGACCTCGTCGCCTGCAAGATGACGATCGAGCATATTCCGGACCCGTTGGATTTCGTCGCGACCATCCGTAAGGGAATTGGCGCGCGCAAGGATTGCGTCGTCTTCTTCCAGGCGCCGGAATCGATGCGCATTCTTTCGCGTCACGCCTTCGAAGACGTCTATTACGAGCACTGCTCCTATTTTACGCCGGGCTCGCTCGCGCGGCTCTTCCGCCGCGCGCATTTCGACGTCATCGACATTCAGCTCGAATATGACGACCAATATCTCGCGATCGAGGCGCGGCCCGCGCCGGAGGAAACGACGCCGTCGCTCGCGCTCGAAGACGATCTCGACCGCATCGCCGCCGAAGTCGACAGCTTCGCGCGCGGCTGCGCCAAGGCGATCGGCGCCTGGCGCGAGCGCCTCGACGAAGCGGCGGCGAAAGGCGAAAAGGTCGCGCTCTGGGGCTCGGGCTCGAAGGCGGTCTCCTTTCTGAACGCCGTCGACAGCGGCGCGCGCGTTCAGTATGTGACGGACATCAACCCGCATCGTCATGGTCACTTCCTTCCCGCGACGGGACAGGAAATCGTTCCGCCGGCCGCGCTCCGGGAGATTCGTCCAGACCTCGTCATTGTGATGAATCGTATCTATAAAGACGAAATTCGTCGCGATCTCGACGCAATGGGTTTAGCGCCGGAAGTCGCGGCGCTGTAACATGCGCGACCCGTGGCCAAGCCCGACATTCGCGACGTGATTGGAACGGCCCCTTCTCTTGACGCGGGAAATTCGAGAGGGGCTTCCCATATTGTTCTCATCAATGACTTTTCCGTCGCGCGGGGAGGCGCGACGACGCTGGCGCTCGAACTCGCGCATCGCCTCCTCGATGCGCGCCGCGCTGTTACATTCTTCGCCGGCGACGACGGGAATAATCCCGCGCTCGCCGAGGCGGGCGCCGACATCGTCGCGCTCAACGGCGCGCGGCTTCTCGATTCGCAACGGACTTCCGCCCTGACAGGCCTCTATGATGCGCGCGTGAAGAGGGCGCTTTCATCCTATATTGAGCGCCGCGACGGCGCCGATGTCGTCTATCACGTTCATGTCTGGTCGCAGATCTTTTCGCCGTCCATTTTCGCGGCCCTGCGGCCCGTCGCCGCGCGCACGGTCATCACGGCGCATGATTTCTTCCTCGCCTGCCCGAATGGAACCTATACGAATTATCCGCAGTCGAAGCCCTGCGCGCTGACGCCGATGTCGGCCTCCTGCCTCCTCACCCAGTGCGACAAGCGCAGCTACCCGCATAAGCTCTGGCGCGCCGCGCGCCTGGCCGGATTGCGCGCGATGCTAAACCTCCGCGCCGCGCCTTTCACGATCGTCGCGATCCAGGAAGGCATGGTCGCGATGCTCGAACGCGGCGGCGTGCCGGCAGAACGCGTCGTGGTCGTCAAGAATCCGGCGGACGGCTTCAGCGCCGAACGCGTCGAGGCGGAAAGAAATCGCGAAGTCGTCTTTCTCGGTCGATTGGAGCGCGAAAAGGGCGCCGATCTTCTCGCCGCCGCCGCCCGCAAGGCCGGCATGCCCCTGCGCGTCATTGGCGAGGGGCCGGACGCCGAGACCGTCAAACGCGCCAATCCCGACGCGCAGTTCGATGGCTGGCTCACGAAGGAGGAGATTGGCGCGCGCCTCAAATCGGCGCGGCTCCTCGCGATGCCGAGCCGCTGCACGGAGCCGTTCGGGCTCGCGGCGGCGGAGGCATTGCGCGTCGGCGTTCCCGTCATCGCCTCGCGTTCGTCGCTGATCGTCGGCGATCTTGAAAGACTCGGCGCGGGGCTAGGCGTCGATGTCATGAATGTCGATGAATTCGCCGCCGCGCTCGGCGCTCTTTCGGCCGACGACGCGCGCGTGGCGGCGATGAGCCGCGCCGCGTTCGACCATGCCGGCGCGATCGCGCAAAGCTTCGATGAATGGACCGCCGCGCATCTTGCGCTTTACGATCGCCTCGCAGGAGCGGCGCGCGCAGGATGAGTTCTGGGCTCGGTCCTCCCGCGAACGGATCAAAAATCGAGAATGCGCTCCGGCGCGGCCCTCCCCCGCATCAGATCGCCGATCGCGAGCCAATTGCCTTTGACGCGGCCGCGGCGGTCGACATAAGGCTCCGGCGCGAGCGCGCGGGCGTGATTCGCGGCGAAATTTCGCATGATGTTCGCGGCCGTCTGCCCGAAGGGAATTGTCCCTTTTTGAAACAGATAGATCGGATTGACGATTTGCGAATAGCCGAAGCGGACGCCCGACGTTTTCCCCGCCTTGACCCCAAGATGGACGCCGACGAGACGGTCGCTCCAGACGAGGTCGCCTTTCCGCCCGGCGCGCGTCGAAAAATCGACATCCTCAAGCCAGCCGTAAAGCGGCAGGCGCTCGTCGAACCGCATATCTCGAATGAAGCGCGCCCGATAGGACATATTGCAGCCATAAAGGCAGTGGACGGGCTTGGTCGTGGGCGCTCCGCGCGCATGTGAGGCGATAATTCGCTGCGCTTCCCGATGTTCGACGCCGGCGCTTGTCGCGCCGTCAGCGAGGACGACGCCGGTCGCGCCGGCAAGCGATGGATTCGCCGCGAACAAAGCCACTAGATTTTCAAGATAGTCGGGCGCCGGAACAAAATCATCGTCGAAAAAGGTGACGACGTCGATATCGGCGAGGCCGCGATCGAGGCCGCGATTGCGCTGCGCGCAGGCGCCCTTTGGCGACAAAATCACTTCGATCGCCAGCTCTTCCGGCGTCCTCGCGGGACCGTCTTCCCGCGAGACGACGGGCACGAGGACGAGATCGGGCCGGCGCGTCTGGCGGGCGAGATCCGCCATGAGCTGGCCGACAATTTGGGGCCGCCCGAGGCTTGGAACGATGACCGCAAGTCGCATTGGCCTGCCTCAAATGAACGCGTCAAAGAACGCGTCGCCGGCGCGCGCCGCCCTGCGCCTGACGGCGTTGATCTTGCAATCTTCGGGCAACGCGCTTCCCCCCTTGAAGGCGAGGCGCGCAGCATATTT
>JBFXBB010000119.1:0-8400 GCA_050183685.1 Amphiplicatus sp. | reverse complement strand
CCGCCGCGCGCCGCGCGGCCTCGATAGGGTGATTGAACAATGCCTCACACAATGACCGACGCACATGAACGCACCGCCATCGCGAAAGAACTCGCGGCGTACAACATCGCGGTAGGACAGCCGAGCGATCCGCCGCTTTTCACTCGCGAGCCTTCATCGACGATGGCGGCGTGGCATTGGAAGTCGGAAGACTTGACGCGCCTTTTGGAGCTCATCGGCTCGAAGCTCAAACTGGAGCGCGGCGGTTTGCGGCGGACGTTGCGGCTCGCCAATCCGGGGCTTGCCTATGGCACGACGCCGACGATCTGGGCGTCAATCCAATATATTCGCCCCGGCGAGATCGCGACCAGCCATCGCCACACGGCCGACGCGCTGCGATTTATTATGAAGGGATCCGGAACGGAAACCACCGTCAATGGCGAGCTTTACGTCATGAATGAGGGCGACCTCGTCCTGACCCCAGGCTGGACCTGGCACGATCATGAAAATGTCACGTCCGAGCCGATGGTGTGGCTCGACGTGCTGAACGTGTCCTTGGTGAGATCACTGCACGCCTGTTTTTTTGAGCCGCTTGACGAGCCGCGCCAAGCGGTCGCCAAGGACTCGGACCGTTCCTTTCGCCAGTTCGGCAGCGGGATCATGCGCCCGCCCGGCGCGCGGCCGACGAGCCTCAATAGCCCGGTCCTCGCCTATTCCTGGGACCGCGCAGTCAAGGCGCTTGAGGCCGCTTCGGCGCTTGAGCCCGACCCTTATGACGACATCATTCTGGAGTATCAAAACCCCCTCACGGGCGGGCCCGCCTTGCTGACGATTGGAACGATGCTTCAAATGCTCCGCCCCGGCGTCGAGACCCGCGCCCATCGCCACACCGGCAGCGTCGTCTATTACGCCATCGAAGGGCAAGGATCGATGATGGTTGACGACCAACGGTTCGACTGGGGCAAAGGGGACTTTATCGCCCTGCCCCCGTGGGCCCGTCACGCTCATGCAAACCGATCCAGCACCGACCGCGCCATACTTTTTCAGGTCAACGACATCAACGTTCTGAAAACGCTCGGCATGTATCGCGAGAGCGCGGCGTGACGAACAGCGCAACTTCATCCGCTCAGGGATAATCCGTAATGAAACTAATATCTTTCGACGGCGGCCATTTCGGCGTACAGATCGACAAGAACTCCTTCGTGGAGATTACCGACATTGTCGGGCGAGAACCCGGCGCCTGGCCGCCCGTCGGCATGATCGACCTGATCGCGCGCTTTGACAGCCTGCGCGGAGACGTCGAGGCGCGCGCGCGCTCGGGCGAAGGGCGGCCTCTTTCGTCTGTGCGGCTCGACTGCCCAATTTCGTGGCCGAACAAGGTCATCGCCTTTCCCGCCAATTATCACGCCCATATCGACGAGATGAAAGAAGGCCTGATTTCGAAATTCAAGGCGAGCGGCCAAGGCTTTTTCCTCAAAGCCAATTCGAGTCTCAGCGGCCCGTCGGACCCAGTCGTCGCGCCGCCGCTTAAAGGCCGCGAAGTTCATCATGAGGCGGAGCTCGCCATCATCATCGGCAAGGGAGGACGATCGATCCCTCGTTCGCAGGCCCTCCAGCATGTGTTCGGCTATGCCTGCCTTCTCGATATTGTCGTCCGCGGCAAGGAAGAACGCGTCATGCGCAAGTCCTTCGACACCTTCTGTCCGTTGGGGCCGTGGATCATCACCGCGGACGAAGTCGGCGATCCGAGCGCGCTCGATCTAGGGCTAACGGTCAATGGCGAGCTGAGGCAAGAGGCCAACACGCGCGACCTCATCGTCGATATTCCTGCGATGATTGAAATGGCGTCTGCGGTGATGACGCTTTATCCGGGCGACATCATTGCGTCGGGAACGCCGGCCGGCGTCGGTCCGATCAAGCCGGGCGACAAAATGAAGATCACGATCGAGGCGGTCGGGTCCATGTCGATCGATGTCGTACAAGGCGCCGACGGCGCGCATCCGGTGTGGGACAAGTCAGAAGGCTGACGTTCCCTCACGGAATGTCCGGCGATAAAACCTAATCAGGACTCCGCCCGACCCCTTGTGACGCCTCAGGCGAAAATTTCAAGGCGAGGCAATCTTCGATTGAGCTATGGGCTCAGGCGTCGAACACGAGCAGCGGCTTGATCGCTTCGCCGCTGAGCGAGGAGGCGACCGCCTCATTGATGGCGTCGAAGGGAAAACGCTTGATCAGCCGATCAAACGGGAAGCGGCCCTTTCGGTAAAGGTCGATAAGCTGGGGAATAAAAACGTGGGGCTCGGCGTCGCCTTCCACGACTCCCCTGATCGTCAGGCCCCGCGAGATGACGCCGACCGCGCTGATCGCGAGCGTGTCCGTCAGCGCCGGCACCCCGACGAGCCCGAGCGCGCCCAGATTGAGGAGCGTGTCGGCCGCCGTCGTGATCACTTTGACGGCGCCCGTCGTATCGATCGCGTGGGAGACGCCCCCGCCGTTCAGTTTGCGCACCTCTTCGGCGACGTCCGGCGTCGCTGCGGGGTCAACGACATGCGCGGCGCCAAGTTCCAGCGCCAGCGCGCGCCGGCTTTCCTTGGGCTCCACAACGGTCACCGACTTCGCGCCGACCGCAAGCGCGCCGAGGAGCGCGCTAAGGCCCACAGCGCCGCCGCCGAAGACGGCAAGCGTGTCGCCCGGCTGGATTTTCAGCGAGTTAATCGCGGCGCCCGCGCCGGTCTGAATCCCGCAGCCGAGCGGCCCCAATATGTCGAGCGGAACGTCTTTCGGGGCCTTGACTGCGTTCGTCTCGTCCGCGATCGCGTAGGTCGCAAAAGACGACTGATTGAGGTAGCAGGCGTTGATGCGCTCGCCGTCCTTGCCGTTGACCGGGCTGCTGCCGTCGGACAGGCGGCCGGTCGCGTAATTATAAGCGAACATATTGTTGCAATAGGCCGGATGCGAGGCGTTGCAGCTGGGACAATGTCCGCAGGACCGAAAGGTCAGGACGACGTGATCGCCGGTTTCGAGCGTCGTCACGTCGGGACCGACCGCCTCGACGACGCCCGATCCTTCATGCCCCAGAACACAGGGCGTCGGCAGCCCGAACTTGCCCTTGCTCGCCGCGATATCCGTATGGCACACGCCGCTGCCGACCACGCGCACCAGGACTTCGGTCCCGCGCGGCCCCTCGATTTTGACCGGCTCGACGATGAACGGGCCGCCTGTTTCGCGGAGCACCGCCGCCCGCGCTGCTCTAGTCTGCGACATCATATTCCTCCCATTGATCCCAATATCGTTTGAACTCTCGATCGGCGCCCAGCCTGGGCCCCGCATGGGCGGCGTCCCTGTTTCGCCATGAGCACAACCAATAACCAAAACAGGACAGCGCCGTCCAGCCGCTCGGACTCCGAGAGGCCGGCGATCGCCCGTGATCCTCATCCCCGCCCCACAGGAAGTTTTTACAACAATAGGGCGCCCATCTCGTCCCAGATGCAGCGTTCGCACGGCGATGCTCAAGACAGCATACTACAGCGTCGCGAGATGCGGGCGTCGCCCGCGCTGACTCCGGGTAGCGCTCAGCAAGCGCGCCGCAACCGCAGCCCCATCCAATCTCACATATTAACTCCCCGCTGATATAAAGCTTTCCTTATATGCCGGTTGACTCAGCCGACGATTCCGGCGAAGCTCTTGAGGTGACGGTGTCCGCAAGGACATAACAGGGAATTCGGTGCGCCGATCGCGGGTTCGCCCGCGAGAAGGCAAGTCCGAAGCTGCCCCCGCAACTGTCAGCGGTGAAAGGCGCTCATCCGCCACTGGAATTTTTTCCGGGAAGGCGAGCGACCTCAAGCCCGCGAGCCAGGAGACCTACCGTCGCTTTGGTCCACCCATCAGGCCGGGCGGGGAAGCTCGGCGGAGAGGCAAGCATGGCTCACATTGCAAAGAACCTCATCGAGGTCGCGCCGAAACTTCGTCCGAAGGCCTCGCCATCTTCCGGCTGAGCAAAATTGCCGCGAGCGCCAAAGCGGCGGTCCAACCTTAGCGCTCCGCATCGCTCTATCATTCCCAGCGGACCTTGGGAGGATCCGGCGCATCTTGCGGAAGGCTATTTCCGCGGTCGTCTGTTCGCTGACGAAGCCGCCGAGACGATTATTCTCGCCTGGCTTTCTATTCTGCCGCGCGGGACCCGGTTCGGCGACGCCGCGATGCGGCTCAAGGCTCGCCTTACGGCGCACAATGCGTCGCCCAACGCGCGTCAGCAACGCTTTCTCGACCTCCTCACTTTCGTCGCGCGTCATCGCTGACGCGCCAGCCCCGAAGCAGATCAATCACCATAAGGACCCGTAATGACACGCTCGGCAAATCTCGGCTTCCCCCGCATCGGCGCCCGCCGCGAACTGAAGAAAGCGAGCGAAGCCTATTGGAAGGGCGAAGGAGACCTTTCCTCGCTCGTTGAAATCGGAGCGCAGTTGCGTAAGCGGCACTGGCTCCTCCAGCGTGAAGGCGGAATTGACGTCATCCCGTCGAACGACTTTTCATTTTATGACCAGATGCTCGACATGACGGCGACTCTCGGCGCTGCGCCGCCGCGTTTCAAAGCGCTCGGCAAAAAAGAACCGCTGGATCTCTATTTCGCGATGGCGCGCGGAACCGCCGACGCGCCGGCGATGGAAATGACGAAGTGGTTCGACACGAACTACCACTACATCGTTCCGGAGTTTCACGCCGATCAGCAATTCTCGCTCTCTTCGCTGAAGGCGGTCGACGAGTTCAAGGAAGCGAAGGCGCTGAGCATTCAGACGCGTCCGGTGATTATCGGCCCCGTCACCTATCTTTCGCTCGGGAAGGCCAAGGATGCGGGGCTCGCGCCGATCACATTGCTCGACCGGGTGCTGCCGGTCTACGCGGACCTCATCGCGCGCCTGAAAGCGGCGGGCGCCGACTGGATTCAGATCGACGAGCCGATCCTCGGACTCGACCTTACGGACGCGCAGCGCAACGCATTCCGCACCGCTTACGCGCAGCTTGCAGGCCCCGGCGCCAGCATCATGCTTGCCGCCTATTTTGAGGGTCTCCGCGAAAACCTCGCTCTCGCGGCGTCGCTGCCGGTTGCAGGCCTTCATCTCGATCTCGTGCGCGCGCCTGATCAATTGGCGGGCGCCCTCAGGGCCTTGCGCAAAGACCTCACGCTGTCGCTCGGCGTCATTGACGGACGCAACATCTGGCGCGCAGACCTTCCGGCGTGTTTTGCCGTCATCGAGAAAGCGCTCGCAGCGTGGAATCCGGACAGACTTGAAATCGCGCCGTCTTGTTCGCTTCTCCACACGCCGGTCGACCTCAATTTTGAAACCGCCCTTGACCCAGATCTCAAAAGCTGGCTTGCCTTCGCCAAGCAGAAGCTTGAGGAAGTCGCCGCCCTTTCTTCGGCGGCGGACGATCCGCGCTATCTTTCCGCGGATGCGTTTCAGACGAGCAGAGAGGCGGCGAACGCGCGCCGCGCATCGCGCCGCATCCATAATAGGGCCGTGAAGGCGCGGGCGGCGGAGACGACGGAAAAGGATCTTCGCCGCAGCACCCCCTCGGCGGCGCGCCTCAAGAAGCAAAAGGAAGAGTTTCGCCTTCCCGCGTTTCCGACGACCACCATCGGCTCTTTCCCGCAGACGGCCGAAGTGCGGGCAGCGCGCGCGTCCTTCAAGCGCGGCGACATCGACGAAGCCTCCTACGACGCTTTCCTTAAAGCGGAAACGGAGAAGGTCATTCGCAGGCAGGAAGCCTTGGGCATCGACGTGCTCGTCCATGGCGAGTTCGAACGCAACGACATGGTTGAGTATTTCGGCGAGCAGCTTGAAGGCTTCGCCTTCACGAAAAACGGCTGGGTGCAGTCCTACGGCTCGCGCTGCGTCAAGCCGCCGGTCATCTTCGGCGACGTCTCGCGGCCAAAGCCGATAACGGTCGAGTGGTCCGCCTATGCGCAATCGCTGACGGACCGGCCGGTGAAAGGCATGCTGACAGGGCCTGTGACGATCCTGCAATGGTCGTTCGTGCGCGACGACCAGCCGCGCTCTGAAACCTGCAAACAGATCGCGCTCGCGATCCGCGATGAGGCTTCGGACCTCGAAAAGGCCGGCATCAAGATGATCCAGATCGACGAACCGGCGCTGCGGGAGGGCCTGCCGTTGCGGAAAGACGATCAGTCTGCGTACCTCAAATGGGCGGTCGATTGTTTCCGCCTCTCGTCTTCAAGCGTCGGCGACGAGACGCAAATCCACACGCATATGTGCTATTCAGAGTTCAACGACATCATGCCGTCGATCGCCGCGCTCGACGCCGATGTGATCTCGATCGAAACGTCGCGCTCCGACATGGAGCTGCTCGACGCTTTCGGCGACTTCAAATATCCGAATGAAATCGGCCCGGGCGTTTGGGACATTCATTCGCCGCGGACGCCCTCGACCGCCGAAATGGAAGGGCTTCTCAGGAAGGCCGCCAAGGTCATTCCGTCAGACCAGCTTTGGGTGAATCCCGATTGCGGGTTGAAGACGCGCGGCTGGAAAGAAGTCGAAGCCTCGCTCGCGTCGATGGTCGAAGCGGCGGCGCGGCTCCGGAGAGCGAGCGCCGCCACCTGAGAAATACGCGCACCGGCGCGCCGGCTTAGTTGATTAATCCGTGCATCCCCTACTCCCACTCGATCGTTCCCGGCGGTTTCGACGTGATGTCATAAACGACGCGGTTGACGCCTCGAACCTCATTGATGAGGCGCGTCGCAGCGCGGGCGAGAAAATCGTGGGCGAAGGGATAATAATCGGCGGTCATGCCGTCCGTCGACGTGACGGCCCGAAGCGCAAGCACATCGTCGTAGGTCCGCTCGTCGCCCATGACGCCGACCGTCCGTACCGGGAGCAGAACGGCGAAGGCCTGCCAGATCTCGTCGTAAAGCCCCGCTTTTCTGATTTCGTCGAGATAGATCGCATCGGCCTTGCGTAAGATGTCGGCCTTCTCCTTCGTCACTTCGCCCGGAATGCGGATCGCAAGGCCCGGCCCCGGAAAGGGGTGCCGCCCGACAAAATGCTCAGGCAAGCCGAGTTCGCGGCCCAGCGCGCGCACTTCGTCCTTGAAGAGCTCGCGCAGGGGCTCGACAAGCTTCAGATTCATCCGCTCGGGCAGTCCCCCGACATTATGATGCGATTTGATCGTCGCCGACGGGCCGCCGTCGAAGGAAACGCTTTCGATAACATCGGGATAGAGCGTGCCTTGCGCCAGAAATTCGGCGCCGTCTATCTTCTTGGCCTCCGCCTCGAAGACGTCGATGAAGGTCGCGCCGATGATCTTGCGTTTTCTTTCGGGGTCCTCGACGGTCTTGAGTTTTCCGAGGAATAAATCCTCCGCCTGCACATGAATAAGCGGGATGTTGTAGCGCTCGCGGAAGAGACGCACGACCTCCTCGCCCTCGCCGGCCCGCATCAGCCCGGTGTCGACGAACACGCAAGTGAGCTGCGCGCCGATCGCCTCATGGATCAGCACCGCGGCGACCGAGGAATCAACGCCGCCCGAAAGCCCGCAAATGACGCGGCCCTCGCCCACTTGTTTGCGGATTTCGCCGATCGCCTCGTCGCGAAAGGCCGCCATCGTCCAATCGCCCTTGAAGCCGGCGATGTTGCGGACGAAATTTCTGAGAAGGAGCGCCCCGTCCGGCGTGTGCGCGACTTCGGGGTGGAACTGCACGGCGTAGATGTGGCGCGCGCGGTTTTCGATCGCCGCGAAAGGCGCGCCTTCCGATTTCGCGATGCTTTCGAAACCGTCGGGGAGCGCGTTGACGCGGTCGCCGTGACTCATCCAGACGGGATAGCGTCCGCCCTTTTTCCAGACCCCCTCGAAAAGCGCGCTGTCTTTCACCACCTCGACATGGGCGCGGCCGAATTCTCTGTGTTCGGCGCATTCGACGTCGCCGCCAAGCTGGGCGCAGATCGTCTGCTCGCCATAGCAAACGCCGAGAATGGGAACGCCGAGATCGAAGACGGCCTCGGGCGCACGCGGCGCCGTCGCCGCCTTGACGCTCGCCGGCCCGCCCGAAAGGATGACCGCCTTCGGCGCATAGTCCTTCAGAAATGCCGCATCGACGCGATTAAAGGGATGAATCTCACAATAGACGCCCGCTTCGCGAAGGCGCCTTGCGATGAGCTGCGTCACCTGGCTGCCGAAATCGACGATCAAGGCGCGGTCATGCTGCGCGGCGTGAGGATCGAGCGTCATGCGTCCTTCCGTTCCATAGTCGCGATGAAAAATCCATCGGCGCGAAGGCGCGCCGGGCTGAGGCGGAGCACGCCTTGCGGCGTCGCGCAAGCCGCGATCGCCAGGCGCCCCTCCTCCGTTACAATGGGCGAGCGTTCATAAGCCTCCAATGCGCGCGTCGCGGCGAATTCCTGATGC
>JBFXBB010000118.1:0-8495 GCA_050183685.1 Amphiplicatus sp. | reverse complement strand
CGATAACTGCCACGTCCGGATCGCCTTCTCGTCGAACGACGAGCGCACGGCGAAGCGCATCTCGGACGCGCTCGGCACCGCGACCGAGCTGCGCGCCCAGCGCAACTATGCCGGCCATCGGCTCGCGCCCTGGCTCGCCCATGTCATGGTCTCCCGCCAGGAGACGGCGCGCCCGCTGCTGACGCCCGGCGAAGTGATGCAGCTGCCGAACGAAGAACTCATCGCGCTCATCTCCGGCGCGCCGCCGATCCGTGCGAAGAAGCTCCAATATTACCGCGACCGGAATTTTTCGGCGCGCCGGCTGCCGGCGGTTTCACTGGTAGGCGCGAACGGCCGTTATCCCGATGCGCCCGCGGCGAAAGCCGACGACTGGTCGGGGATCATCGCTAAACCCGACAAGCGGCTCGATCAACCCTGGTTCGATCTCGTGAAGGCGGGCGCGCCGGAATCGGAAGGCGGGCTCGCGCAAACGCCTGAACTCGATCCGCTCAAATCCGCGCCGATCTACGCGACCGAACGAGACGAGAAGCACGAATACGAGACCGACGACCTCGCGGCCGCACGGCGTCTCAAAGATCTCGCACGCGAAACGGCGCGCCGGGCCGTCGGCCTCGACCGCAGCATGCCAAGCCTGTTGCCGGGGATCTGACGCCATGACGAAGCCCCGCATCAACATCCATGTGACGCCGGAAGCCGACGCCCTCTTGAGACGCGCGGTTGAGGACGGCGCCGCAAGCAAGGCGGCCGTCGTCGATGCGGCGATCAAGCAATTGCTCGACGCCAAAGCCGATGAGCGCGCTCTTCAGCGCATCGCGCAGCGCCTCGACAGATTGACGAGGGCGATGGAGCGAATGGCCGACGAGGGCATCGCCCAGACCGAAACGCTGGCGCTGTTCGTGCTCTATTATCTCTGCGTCACGCCGCCTGTTCCTGAGACCTTGCGCGGCGGCGCCGAGGCTGCGGGCCGCAAACGCTTCGAGCATTTCATCGGACAAGTGGGCGCGCGGCTCGCCGGCAAGGAGCGCTACACCGATGCGCTCCTCGCGACCATCGATCTCGTCCGGCCGATTGAAGTCGAGAAGCAGGAGCGTGCGGCATGACCCGCCCGCTCGAATCCGAAACCGCCGCGCGCCGCGCCTCGATGCTGAAGACGGCGTTCGGACCGGTGATCGGCAGCGCCCTCGAAGATGGGGCCGTCTCTGAGATCATGGTCAATCCCGACGGCGCGCTCTGGATCGAGCGCCACGGGAAATGCCGCGCCGAGGAAGCTCGGCGCTTGCGATCCGCCGATGTCGAACGGATCATCCGGCTTGTCGCCAGCCAGATCGGATTCGACTGCGACAAGGCGCGTCCAATCGTCTCCGCCGAACTCCCGACCGGCGAGCGCTTCGAAGGCGTTCTGCCGCCGGTCGCGTCCGCGCCTTGCTTTTCGATCCGCAAAGCGGCCGGGCGCGTCATTTCGCTCAGCGAATATGTCGATGCCGGGATCATGACCGGCGCTGGCGCCATGGTTCTCAAATCCGCGATCGCGAAGCGCCAGAACCTTCTGATCGCCGGCGGCGCTTCGTCCGGCAAGACGACGCTCGCCAATGCGATCCTCGCCGAAATCGCTGCGACGGAGGATAGAATCGTCATTCTCGAAGACACGCGCGAGCTTCGCTGCGAAGCGCGAGACGCTATTGCGCTACGAACGTCGCCGACCGTCAATCTTGAAGCGCTTGTGCGCTCAACCATGCGGCTGCGCCCCGACCGCATCATCGTCGGCGAAGTGCGCGGCGGCGAAGCGCTTGATCTCCTGAAAGCGTGGAACACCGGTCATCCCGGCGGCGTGGCAACGGTGCACGCCAATTCCGCGGCGGCGGCGCTGACAAGGCTTGAACAATTGATCGGCGAACGGACGACGCACATTCCCTGTCAGTTGATCGCCGACGCAATCGATCTCGTCGTCTTCATCAGCCGCAGCCCTGGCGGACGGCGCGTTGAAGAAATCCTTCGCGTCGAAGGCCTTGATCACAACGGCTACCGGCTGGCCAAACCCAATTCTCTCGAACTCGTCGTCATCAATGAAGGAGCAACCTCATGATCTTCGCCAACATTCAGCGCCAGCTCATCATGCTCGGTCTCATTGCGCTCGGATGGTTCCTGTTCGCAGGCCAGGCGCACGCCGCCGGCTCCGGCATGCCCTGGGAGGCGCCGCTCGCCTCGATCCTCGCTTCGATCGAAGGACCCGTCGCGCGCATCGTCGCCGTCATCATCATTATCATCACCGGCCTCTCGCTTGCCTTTGGCGATACGTCCGGCGGCTTCCGGCGCCTCATCCAGATCGTCTTCGGGCTTTCCGTCGCCTTCGCCGCGACGAGCTTCTTCCTCGCCTTTTTCTCCTTCGGCGGCGGCGCGCTGATCTGAGGAAACGCAATCATGACCAACGGCTATTCGATCCCGATCCACCGGAGCCTCACCGAGCCGATCATGATGGGCGGCGCGCCGCGCGGCATTGCGATCCTCAACGGCACGATCGCCGCCGCGGTCGGCTTGGGGCTGCAGATGTGGGCGGCTGGCATCCTCCTCTTCATCGTCGGCCATGCCGGCGCCGTCTACGCCGCGAAGAAGGACCCTAAATTCGTCGAGGTCGGCGTCCGGCACCTGAAGCACAAGGCGTATCTCTCGTGCTGAACCTTCGCGAATACAGCCAACGCCCCAAACGCCTCGCGGACTATCTCCCCTGGGCGGCGCTCGTCGCCCCAGGCATTGTCCTCAACAAGGACGGCAGCTTCCAGCGCACGATCCGCTATCGCGGGCCGGATCTCGAAAGCGCCAGCGCCGAAGAACTCGTCGCCTTTACCGCGCGGGTCAACAATGTGCTGAAGCGGTTCGGCTCTGGCTGGGCGCTCTTCTTCGAGGCCGCGCGTTCGCCAGCCTCGGAATATCCGGCAAGCGAGTTTCGCGATGGCGCGGCGTTCCTCGTCGATGAAGAGCGCCGTGCGCATTTTGAAAGCGCCGGCCGTCACTTCGAGAGCGCCTATCATCTGACCATCGCGTGGCTGCCGCCGACGGATCGCACGGCCAAGGGCGAGGCGCTGTTCCTCACGCGCGAGAATGCGTCGGCGCCGGCTTCGTGGCGGGATTATCTCGATGCGTTCACGCTCGAAACCGACCGCGCCATCGACCTCCTCGCAGCGCTCCTCCCCGAATGCCATGCGCTCGATGATGCCGAGACGCTCGAATTCCTGCACGGAACGATCTCGACCAAGCGCCATCCGGTCGCCGTTCCGTCCTCGCCCATGTTCCTTGACGCGCTGCTCGCCGACAGCGCGCTGACCGGCGGCCTCGAGCCGATGCTTGGGAATGAGCATCTTCGCATCATCAGCGTTCAGGGTTTTCCGCCGGCGAGCGAGCCGGGATTCCTCGACAGCCTCAATCGCCTTGGGTTTTCCTATCGCTGGACGACGCGGTTCATCGCGCTCGACAAGCCGCTTGCGACCAGGGAGCTCGCCAAATACCGCCGGCAATGGTTCGCCAAGCGAAAATCGATTGCCGCCATCATCAAAGAGACGCTTTTTAATGAGGCGAGCATCCTTGTCGACGCCGACGCCGACAACAAGGCCGCCGACGCCGATGCGGCGTTGCAGGAGCTAGGGCAAGACGACGTTTCGTTTGGCTACTTTACCACGAGCGTCATCATCGCCGATGAAGACGGCGCCGCGGTCGATGCGAAGGCGAAAGAGATCGAGCGCGTTCTCAATGGGCTCGGCTTTGTCACCATCCGTGAAACCGTCAACGCTGTCGACGCCTGGCTCGGGTCCTTGCCGGGACAGCTTTACGCCAATATCCGCCAGCCGCTCATTCACACGCTGAACGTCGCGCATCTTGCGCCCTTGTCGGCGGTCTGGGCGGGGCCCTCGTGGAACGACCATCTCGACGGTCCGCCGCTGGTGATCGCGACCACGCACGAAACAACGCCGTTCCGACTTTCGACGCATATCGGCGATGTCGGGCATACCATGATGGTCGGACCGACCGGCGCCGGCAAATCGGTGCTCCTCGCGCTGATGGCGCTGCAGTTCCGCCGCTACGCGCGCGCGCAAGTCTTCGCCTTCGACAAGGGCCGCTCTCTGCGGGCCGCGATCCTCGCGCTCGGCGGCGCGTTCCATGATCTCGGTTCCGAAGACGCGCCGGCCTTTCAGCCGCTGGCTGCGATCGACAGCGCGTCGGTGCGCAGCCGTGCGCAGGACTGGCTCCTCGGAATGCTTGCGCAGGAGGGAGTGAGCGTCGATCCGTCCATCCGCGACGCTCTCTGGCTCGCGCTCTCCAATCTCGCCGAGGCGCCGGCAAGGGAGCGGACCCTGACCGGGCTCACTCTCTTGTTGCAGCGCGCTGACCTTCGCGACGCTCTGAAACCTTTCACCATCGATGGCGCGCACGGGAGCCTATTCGACGCCGAAGAGGACACGCTCGATCTTGCCGAGATCCACGGCTTCGAAATGGAAGCGCTGATGCGCCGCGAGGCGGCCGTCGCGCCGGCGCTCGCCTACATTTTCGATCGCCTCGACGCGCGCTTCGACGGGGGGCCGACGCTCCTTCTCATCGATGAAGCCTGGGTGTTCCTCGACCACCCGCTCTTCGCCGCGCGGCTTCGCGATTGGCTCAAAACCTTGCGGAAAAAGAATGTGTCGGTCGTGTTCGCGACGCAATCCCTGAGCGACATCGCGGCCTCGAAGATCGCGCCGACTATCATCGAGAGCTGCCCGTCGCGGATCTTCCTTGCCAACGACCGCGCCCAGGTGGCCGGCATCCGTCCGACCTACGAAGGTTTTGGTCTCAACGCGCGACAGATCGAGCTCATCGCGACGGCTAGCCCCAAGCGCCACTATTATTACCAGTCGGCGATCGGCAATCGTCTCTTCGAACTGGGATTAGGCCCGATCGCGCTCGCGCTCTGCGGCGCCTCATTACCCGCCGATCAGCAGCTCATTGATCGGATCATCAGCGACGGCGCCGGCGATTTCGCCAGCCGCTTCCTTGCCGCCAAGGGCCTCTCCTGGGCGAGCGAGATCCTCGCGGAGCGCCGACTCAACTTCTCCAGTCACCAGTCAATCAACGAAGGAGCCCTCAAATGCGCCGCCGAATGAAAGCTTTGCTGATCAGCAGCGTGAGCCTGCTTGCTGTCAGCGTTTCGCCGCTCGCGCCGGCGAACGCGCAGTTTTTTGGCGGCATCGTCTACGACCCGTCGAACTACGCGCAGAACCTCCTGACCGCCGTCAGGACGCTGGAAATGATCAACAACCAGATCAAGCAGCTCGTCAACGAAGCGCAGATGATCGCCAATCAGGTGAAGGATCTGACAAACCTTCCCTATACCGCGCGCGCGGCTCTGAAGGCGCGTCTCGCCGAGATCGATACGCTCATCAAGACGGCGAAGGGCCTCGCCTATGACGTCGCCGCGATCGATTCGACGTTCCAGACGCTTTATCCGGAGGACTACGCCGCCTTCTCCAATGCGGCGATGGCGGGCGACGCGCGCCGGCACTGGCAGGAAGCGAGCCGCGCCTTCCATGACGCCGTCATCATGCAGGCGAAAGTCACCGAGACGATCGCCGCCGATCTCGGCACGCTCGACGAGATCGTCGCGCAAAGCGAAGGCGCGATCGGCGATCTGCAGGTAAGCCAGGCGACAAACCAGCTCCTCGCCCTCGGGACCAAGCAGTCGATGCACACGGCCGAGCTCATGGCCGTCAACGCCCGGGCCGACGCGCTCGATCGCGCCCGCCAGCTGCAGATGGAGGAGCGCGCCCGCATTCACCGAATCCGCTTCATCGGCGACGGCGTCATTTATCCGTAGGGGACGCGCCGGAGGGCGACGCACATGAACAACCTCAACGTCATCGATCAGTTCACCGCGACCTTCGTCGGCTACATCGACTCGGGGTTCGGCCTTCTGTCCGGCGACGTCGGGTTCCTGACCGCGATCCTCATCGGCATCGATATCGTGCTCGCCGGTCTTTTCTGGTCGATGAACGGCGTCGATAACGTCATCGGCCAGTTCGTGAAGAAGGTGCTCTATGTCGGCGCCTTCGCCTTCATCATCAACAATTTCCGGCTGCTCGCCGACATCATCTTTGCAAGCTTCGCGGGCCTCGGCCTCGTCGCCACCGGCACGACGCTGACCGCCGCGGATCTCATGAAGCCGGGTTTCGTCGCCGACACCGGTTATACCGCCGCCTATCCCTTGCTCACCGAGGCGAATGCGCTGCTCGGTTTCCCGAGCTTCTTCGACAATTTCGTCACCATCGCGATCATCATTCTCGCCTGGGTCATCGTCCTCTTCGCCTTCTTCATCCTGGCGATCCAGCTCTTCGTCACCATCATCGAGTTCAAGCTGACGACGCTCGCGGGATTCGTCCTCGTTCCCTTCGCGCTCTGGAACAAGACCTCGTTCCTCGCCGAGCGGGTTCTCGGCAATGTCATCTCGTCAGGCATCAAGCTGATGGTCCTCGCCATCATCGTCGGCATCGGCTCCACCATTTTCGGCTCCATCACCGCCGCATTTCCCGCCGGCGCCGTGACACTCGAAGACGCCGCCGCCACCATCCTCGCCGCGCTTTCGCTGCTCGCGCTTGGCATCTTCGGACCTGGAATCGCGACGGGTCTTGTCTCCGGCGCGCCGCAACTCGGCGCCGGGGCAGCGGTCGCCACTGCGGCCGGAACCGGCGCCGTCATCGCGGGCGCGGGCGCACTCGCCGCCGGCGGCGCAAGGGCCGCAGCGACGGCGGGTCAGTCCGCAGTCCGCGCCGGCGCCACGATGGCGGGCGGGGCGAACGCCGCCTCGACGCTCGCGCGTGCGGCGTCCGGCGAGACGGGATGGCGGGGCGCCGCCGCCGGCGCCGCCGGCGTTGCGCAAGCAGGCGTCGCAAGCGCCGCGCGGGCGATGCGCTCCTCCGTATCAAGAGCTTTCGGCGACCCCGGCGAGGCGTTCAGGGCAGGCGAGCGCGCCGCGTACACCGCGACTGGCGGCCGTCTCTCGTCCGGCGCCGCTGCGGCCTCAGCAGGCGCTCAAGGCGGCGCCCCCGAATGGGCGCGGAAGCTCCGCGCCGAACAGGGCGTGCGAGACGCAGGCCTCACGGCAACCCACGTCATCGCTTCCGGCGATCGCGGCGGCTCCGGCGAAGGTCCAAGCCTCCATCAGCGTGAGGAGTAACAAATGTTCCGACGCTCTTCGACCCATTACGGCGAAACGCCCAAGCCAGAGACGCCGTATCTTCGGGCGCAAGCCGTCTGGGACGAGCGCATGGGATCGGCGCGCGTGGCTGCGGCGAACTGGCGGCTCGCGGCGTTCGGCGCGCTCGGAGTTTCGTGCCTCTCCGTCGCCGGCCTCATCTGGCAGTCGAGCCGCTCGATCGTCACGCCCTATGTGGTCGAGATCGACGAGACGGGCGCGGCACGCGCTGTCGGCCCCGCGATAGAATCCTACAAGCCGTCGGATGCTCAGATCGCCCACAGCCTTGCTGAGTTCATCCGAGACGTGCGCTCGGTGTCGATCGATCCGGTCATCGTCCGCGAGAATTGGCTCCGCGCTTACGATTACGCGACCGATCGCGGGGCGATGGCGCTCAACGACTACGCCCGCGACAATGATCCTTTCAGGGATGTCGGCAGACGCAGCGTCACCGTCGATGTCGGGAGCGTCGTCCGAGCGACCGAGGATTCCTTCGAAATCCGCTGGTCGGAAAAGACCTATGCGAGCGGCCAATTCGAAAAGCAGGAGCGCTTCACCGCGCATTTGACCATCGTGCTCGCGCCGCCGCGCACGGCCGAGGCGCTCCACAAGAATCCGCTCGGGCTCTACGTCCACGGCGTCAACTGGTCGAAGGATCTTTCAACGGGAGAACCCTCATGAACTCCGCCACGTCGATCATCGCGCTTCTTGCGATCTCAGGCTGCGCGACCGTGACCCCCGACATCACGCTTGATCAACCGCGCGAGACGCCCGCGAAGATGGTCAGTTTCGACGGCGGTCCGGTCAAGGAAATCGTCGAGACGGCGCGGCCTTACCCCTTGCCTGGGCAACTGAAGCCGCTCGAAGAAGACGCGGCGGCTGGCGCGCCGCTAAAGCCCTTCGAACGCATCGAGACGGCGAATGAACGCGCCAAGATCGAACCCGATCTCGACCGGTTCTTGAACGCCGTCCAGGTCTATCCCTTCATGGACGGCGCTCTCTATCAGCTTTACGGCGCGCCCGAGCAGGTGACCGACATCGCGTTAGAGCCCGGCGAGCGCCTCAACTCGGTCTCCGCCGGCGACACCGTGCGCTGGATCGTCGGCGACACATCAAGCGGCGGCGCCGGCGGGAGCGGCGACGCCGACGGCAAAAGCGGCGGCGAGCGTATCCACATCCTCGTCAAGCCGATCGCGGCTAACCTCAAAACCAATCTCGTCATCGCCACCGACCGGCGCGCCTATCACCTCGAAATGCGCTCCTTCCGCGAGACCTATATGGC
>JBFXBB010000117.1:0-8618 GCA_050183685.1 Amphiplicatus sp. | reverse complement strand
CAATATCCGTTGTCGGACCAATCGGACCCCGCCCATTATGCAAGGGCGGTCGCCTATTATCGCGCCGCTCTTATCGACAAGGCGCTCGCCGATATCGGCTATTTGATCGAGCGTTATCCGGACAATCCCTATTATCACGAACTGAAGGGCCAAATGCTGTTCGAGTTCGGCCGCATCGAGGAATCCATTCCCTCACATGCGCGCTCTGTCAAACTGGCCCCGTCAAAAGCGCTCCTGCGGATCAATCTTGGCCGCGCCCTCGTTGCGACCGAAGATACGGCGCGCTACCCCGAAGCGATCAAGGAACTCAAAACCGCGCTCCTGACCGAGCCCGACAACTCATTCGGCTGGTTCGAGCTTGCGCGCGCCTATGGCGGGCTCGGAGAGGACGGGCAGGCCGACCTCGCTATGGCGGAGTCGCGCTTCCACGCCGGCGCCAAGGGCGAGGCCGCGATGTTCGCAAAACGCGCCAAAGGCCGCCTTAAATCGGGATCGCCTGAATGGCGCCAGGCGGGCGACATCATCGCCGCGGCCGCGATGGGCGAGGCGAGTGACGCCTATAAGGACGAAAGAGAGGACAAGGAGCCCAACCCCCAGCGGCGCCGCGACGGCGAGGTTCCCGATCCTCAAGGCTCGTCCGATCTCCACCTTTACTGAAGCATAGGGAATGACAATGACAAAAACCAAACTCGCGATCGGCGCGGCGCTCGCAGGCGCAACGCTCTTCGGCGCAATCGTCGTCGGTTTCGTCAATGCGGGCGACCGCGCCGAGCGCATCACGACGGCCTTCGATGCGGCGCAAGAAGACGCGATCCGCGAGATCGTGCGCGATTATCTTCTGAAGAATCCTGAAGTGATGATCGAATCGCTCAACGCCTACTCGGCCCGCGAAAGACAGGCGCGCGCGCGAGACCTTCTTGATTCCCCGGGAGGCTTCACCGCCGGCGCCAATCCGGAGAAGGCGAAAGTCGCCGTCATCGAGCTCTTCGACTATCATTGCGGCTACTGCAAGCGCGCCATGCCGCTGGTGCAGGACCTCGTCAAGTCCGATCCCGCCGTAAAGGTCGTCTTTCGCGAATTTCCGATTCTAAGGCCGGAATCAGAATATGCGGCGAAGGTCGCCCTCGCCTCGCGCGCGCAGGGCAAATATCAGGATCTCTATTTCGCCTTCATGGACGCCTCCGGCGTGCTGACGAAGGAGCGCGTCGAAGAAATCGCCAAGTCGAAAGGCGTCGATTTCGCCGCGATCGAAAAAGCGCTCGCCGACCCTTCGATCGAGGAAGCGCTCGATGAGACGCATGCGGTCGCGCGCGACATGCGGCTCGACGGAACGCCGGTCTTCATCGTCGCCTCGCTCGACGGCGATTTTCTGGACGTGATCCCGGGCTTTGCTCCCGAGGCCGTGTCGGGCGCCATCGCCGAAGCGAAGAAAGCGACGAAGCGCTAAATCAGCCCCGCAAGCGGCGAGGACGGGTCCGCATAGCGCTTCTTGCCCATGCGGCCCGCGAGATAAGCCTCGCGCCCGGCGATGACGGCGTGGCGCATCGCGCTCGCCATCAGGATCGGGTCTTTCGCCTCGGCGATCGCCGTGTTCATCAGGACGCCGTCGCAGCCGAGCTCCATCGCGATCGCCGCGTCCGAGGCCGTGCCGACGCCGGCGTCGACAATGACGGGCACGGAAGACTGTTCGACAATGAGGCGGATATTGACCGGGTTCAAAATGCCGAGCCCAGAGCCGATCAACGAGCCGAGCGGCATGATCGCCGCGCAGCCGACATCCTCAAGCTTCCTTGCATAAACGGGGTCGTCGGAGCAGTAGACCATCACCTCGAAGCCTTCCTTGATAAGAAGCTTCGCGGCGCGCAGCGTTTCTTCCATCTCGGGATAAAGCGTCTTCTGGTCGGCGAGCACTTCGAGCTTCACAAGGCGCCAGCCGCCCGCCTCGCGCGCCAGGCGAAGCGTCCTGATCGCCTCCTCCGCCGTGAAACAGCCCGCCGTGTTCGGAAGATAGACATATTTCGCCGGGTCGAGATAATCGACCAGCATGGGCTTGTCCTTGTCCGTCAGATTGACGCGGCGCAGGGCGACGGTGACCATTTCGGCGCCCGCCGCCGCCGCGGCGCGGGCGTTTTCCTCATAGGTCTTGTATTTGCCGGTGCCGATGATGAGGCGCGATGAAAAGCGCCGGCCGGCGATGACGAGATCGTCCGCCATTATCCGCCCCCGACAAACTGCACGATCTCGATCCGGTCGCCCTCGCCGAGCGCCGTCGCGGCATAGGCCGATTTCGGAACGATTTCGAGATTGCGCTCGACGGCGATCTTGCGCGGTTCGAGCGCCAGGGCGCAAAGCAGGCCCGCAACGCTCATCGGCGCCGCAAACTCCCGCTTTTCTCCGTTGATCGTCAGCCGCATTGCCCCGTATATGGTCGAGAAGGGGCCCTTCTGCAATGAGAACCAAGCCATGCCGGGCGACATGATTTACATCCTCAACGGACCCAATCTCAATCTCCTTGGGACCCGTGAGCCGGAGATATACGGCCGCGCGAGCCTCGCCGATATCGAAAAGGCCGCGCGCGAGCGCGCCGCGACGTTGAAGCTCAAGGTCGCGTTTCGCCAGACCAATGCGGAAGGCGAGCTTGTCGCCTGGGTCCAGGAGGCCGCGCAGAAAGCGGCGGGAATCATTATCAATCCCTCCGCCTACACCCATAGCTCGATCGCCCTGCACGACGCCCTCAAGGCGGTCGCCGCGCCCAAAATCGAGCTCCATCTTTCGAATGTCCATGCGCGCGAGGACTTCCGGCGGGTCTCTTTCGTGAGCCCCGTCGTCGACGCGGTGATTTGCGGGCTTGGGGCGGCCGGCTATGAGCTGGCGCTTGACGCGATGCGGCGGCTCATCGACAACCGGGCGTGACGCGCCCCCCGAATCGGACCCCTCAGCCCATGACCGAAAAGAAGAACGGGAGCAAAGAGATCGACGCCGGCGCGATCCGCGAGCTCGCCGCCATCCTGCATGAGACGGGGCTCACCGAGATCGAAATCGAGAGGGCGGGGGTCAGGCTGAAAGTCTCGCGCGCCACCCTCGCCGCGGCGGCCGCACAGGCGCCCGCCCAGCCGGCGGCGGCGAGCGAGGCCCCGCCCGCGCCGGCCGCGGCCGAGAAACATCCAGGCGCCGTCCCCTCGCCGATGGTCGGCACCGCCTATCTCGCCCCTTCGCCGGGCGCCGAGCCTTTCGTCAAGAAGGGCGACAAGGTTTCCGCCGGCCAGACATTGATGATCATCGAGGCGATGAAGACCATGAACCCGATCGCCGCGCCGCGCGCGGGCGCCATCGCCGAGATCCTCGTCAACGACGCCGAGCCGGTCGAATTCGGCGAGATTTTGGCGATCATCGAATAAGAGGCTGCGCCTTTCCATGTTCGAGAAGGTGCTCATTGCAAATCGCGGCGAGATCGCCCTGCGGATCCACCGCGCCTGCAAGGAGCTCGGCATACAGACGGTCGCGGTGCATTCGACGGCGGACGCGAACGCCATGCATGTCCGCCTCGCCGATGAAAGCGTCTGCATCGGACCGCCCCCGCCCAAGGACAGCTATCTCAACATCCCGGCGATCATCTCCGCGGCGGAGATCACCGGCGCCGACGCCATCCATCCCGGCTACGGTTTTTTGTCGGAGAATGCGCGCTTCGCCGAAATCGTGACCGCGCATAACATCGCCTTCATCGGGCCGGAAGCCGAGCATATCCGCGTCATGGGCGACAAGATCGCGGCGAAAGAGGCGATGCGCGCGGCGGGCGTCCCGCTCGTGCCGGGCTCTGAGGGGGCCCTCGCCGACCTCGCCGCGGCGCGGCGCGCGGCCGCGCTCATCGGCTATCCGGTGCTCGTCAAGGCGGCCGCCGGCGGCGGCGGGCGCGGCATGAAGGTCGCGCGCGAGGAGACCGCGCTCGCCGAAGCCGTCGCCACCGCGAAAGCCGAAGCAAAGGCCGCCTTCGGCGACGACGCGGTTTATCTCGAAAAATATCTTGAGCAGCCGCGCCATATCGAAATCCAGATCGTCGCCGACGCGCATGGCAATGTCGCCCAGCTCGGCGAGCGCGACTGCTCCTTGCAGCGCCGCCACCAAAAAGTGCTCGAAGAGGCCCTGTCGCCCGCGCTGACGCAAAAGGAACGCGAGCGCATCGGCGAGGTCGCGCGAAAGGCGATCGCCAAGCTCGGCTATCTCGGCGTCGGCACGATCGAATTCCTTTATGAGGACGGCGAATTCTATTTCATCGAAATGAACACCCGCCTCCAGGTCGAGCATCCGATCACGGAGCAAGTCACGCGGATCGACCTCGTGCGCGAACAGATCAAGATCGCCGCAGGCGAGCGCCTTTCCTTTACGCAAAAGGACGTGGCCTTCCGCGGCCACGCCATAGAATGCCGCATCAATGCGGAAAATCCGAAAACCTTCCGCCCCTCGCCCGGCGAGATTTCGCATTTCCACCAGCCGGGCGGGCCCGGCGTCAGATTCGACAGCGCGGTCTATACCGGCTATCGAATCCCGCCCTATTACGACTCGATGATCGGCAAGCTCATTATTTTCGGGGACGACCGCGCGCATTGCCTGGCGCGCATGCGCCGGGCGCTCGGAGAAATCGCGCTCACCGGCGTCGAGACGACGGTTCCCTTGTTCATGGACCTCCTTGACGAGCCTGATTTCCAGAAGGGCGACTATCACATCCATTGGCTGGAGCAATGGCTCGCCTAGGGCGCGCTCTCGTCCTGGGGAGGCGCATCGAAACTGATCCGTCTCGAATTTGGACAAATCCGCCTGTCGCTCGCCGCTCTGGTTAAGCGGCGCTAAAGCTTTTTCCGCTAATGCAATCTCCCGGGCTCGGGGCGACAAGCGCCGCCGGAACAGAGGGTTCGGAGAATAGCGAATGGTCGAGCAGGCGCCGGCGCATGATATCGGACAGGCGGTCATCTCCGATCTCCGGAAGATGAACATCTATCCCGCGCCCGAATGCTACGAAGTCTGGTTTAAATATCGCCGGGACCCGAAATCGGAACTTGCGCAAGAGATTGAAACGCGCATTGCGTCGAACGAAAAAATCGACGCGGATTTCATTCTTAGTCTCTATTATCGCCATTGCGAATCCGTGGACCTTGGGCCGGTCTTTGACAAATATTTCGACAGCGTGCTCGAAGAAGTCGAGGGATTGAAAGGAGTCGCGATGGGCCTCAGCGATTCCGCCACCGCCTTTCGCGACGACGTCACCTCGCTCTCCGCCGACATGGTCGGAAAAGAAGCCACGAAAACCGAACTCAAAAGCCTTATCGCGGCGCTCGTCGAGACCGCCGCGGCGGCGACGAAGCGCAACAAGGATCTCGAATCGAAGCTGTCAAGCGCGATCGAAAATGTCGGCCATCTTCGCACCGCCCTTGAGGAAATCGAACAGGACGCCCATACCGACTTCCTGACAAAGCTCTCAAACCGTCGTCGGTTCGACCGATTCCTGCGCGACACCATCGCCGTCGCCGAAAGGGAGCACACGCCATTGTCGCTCATCGTTTGCGACATCGACCATTTCAAGAAGTTCAACGACACCTACGGCCATCTTGTCGGCGACCACGTCATTAAATTCGTCGCCGAAATCCTTAAAAAGAACATCAAGGGCCAGGATCTCGCCTCGCGCTATGGCGGGGAGGAATTCGCCGTCGTTCTGCCGAACACGGAGATTAAAAACGCGCGCACCCTCGCCGAGCAGATGCGCATCGCGATCGCCAAAAAAAGGCTCGTCAGCCGCTTCGGCAATCGCGACCTCGGTTCGATCACCATGTCCTTCGGCGTCGCCGAGCACGCGCCTGGCATGACCGGCGAGGCGCTTTTCAAAAGCGCCGACGAGGCGCTCTACGACGCCAAAACCGCCGGACGAAACAAGGTCATGGTCCGGGAGCCAGGCGGCCAGGCCCTTTCGGCGTGACTTCCGCACGCGCGCGGCGTTCGCTAAAACGGCGCCATGAGCCCGGCGCGCACCTTGCTTTCCTGCTGCATCATCACAAAGAATGAAGGCGACCGCATCGAGCGTTGCATTCTCGCCGCGCGCGATATCGTCGACGAGATCGTTGTCGTCGATTCAGGCTCAAGCGACGACACCGTCGCCAAGGCGGAAGCCCTCGGCGCGAAAATCTTTCATCGCGCCTGGGACGGTTATGGCCCGCAGAAACGTTTCGCTGAGGATTGCGCCGGCCATGACTGGATCCTCAACCTCGACGCCGACGAGGTGCTGAGCGAGGCGCTCGCCCGGGAGATCGCCGCCCTGATGCGCGCGGGGCCGGCCCGCGCCGGCTATCGCTTTCGCCAGGTGACGGTCTATCCGGACCGCCCCCGGCCGCGGCTTTTCGCCGACGCCCATAACTACATCCGCCTCTATGATCGCCGCCTAATGCGGTTCGCCGAAAGCCGCGTTCACGACACGGTCGATCCGGGCCCGCATGAGATCGGCCGGCTCAAGGGCGCGGCGCTGCATTTTTCCTGGCGTTCGCTCGCCCATCTCGGCGAAAAGCTCGATTCCTACACCGACCAGCAGGCGCGCGAATTGAAGAAGTCGCGCGCCTTCGTCCGATTGCGCGCGCCCTTTGAATATCCCCTTCAGTTCCTGCGCTATTACTTCCTGCGCGCGCATGTCACGGGCGGGGCCTATGGCGTCAAGGTCGCGCATGTGATCGCGGCGGCGCGCGCGCGGCGGGTGCGGAAATTTCTGTGACTTCCCTCCCGCCCCGGCGCGCGCGATAGTGCCGCAATGCCCCGCGATTCCGCGCATTCGATCGATCCCGACCAGCTTCTAAAGGCCTATACGCTCGGCTATTTCCCGATGGGGCGGCGTCGCGACGACCCGAAGGTCGTCTGGGTGCTCCCCGACATCCGCGGCGCGCTCGACCTCGAAAAAGCGCGCCTGCCCCGGCGCTTGCGCAAATTCATCGCGTCCGAGCCCTTCGAAATCCGCGTCGACACGGCCTTTCACGAGGTCATCCGCGCCTGCGCGGCGCCGGCGCCGGGACGCGAGGAAACCTGGATCAACGATCCGATCGAGGAGGTCTATTGCGAACTCCACCGTTTCGGCTTCGCCCATTCGATAGAGTGCTGGCGCGAGGAAAGGCTCGTCGGCGGCCTCTATGGCGTCGCGCTCGGCGGGGTCTTTTGCGGCGAGAGCATGTTCTCGGCCGAAACGAACGCCAGCAAGGTCGCGCTCGCCTTTCTCATCGCGCGCTTGAAGCGCGGCGGCTTTGCGCTGCTCGACACGCAGTTCTACACGCCGCATCTGTCGCAATTCGGCGTCACGGAAATGACGGATAAGGACTATCAGGCGCGGCTCGCCGAAGCGCTCAATGCGCCGGCGGATTTCTACGGCGCCGGCTCGTCCTGGTCGACGACGACCGTCTTGCAGTCGATCACCCAGATGTCATAGATCGGGTGCTCCAACGGATTAAGCGCCGGCGAGGAGGCGAACATCCAGCCGGAGAATATCCGGTCGGGATCGATCGGCTGCGTCGGCATGGGCGCAGGCTCCGGCGCGCTGACGGAAGCCGGCTTGTCGGCGGCGGGCGCGGCGCCGAGCACTGGAATTTCCTCGACCGCATAATCGGTCGAGGCCGCCATCGGCGCCTTTTCTTGCTTTTTCGTTTTCATGAAGTCGCGCGCCTCGACGGCGGCCGACGCGCGCGCGCGCGCAAGATCACGGTCGAAGATTTCAAGAAAGGCCGTCGTTTCCGGAAACTCCTCCGGCGGACGCTTGTCGCAAAAGCGCGGCAGGATTTCGAGCGAACCGAATTTCGCGACCTCGCCGATCGGCGCCTCGATATCGGTATAGCGCGCGGTGATCTTGTCGAGGGCGCGGATCGTGACGGAGACGGGCTTTCGCGTCTGCGTTTCTTCGAGCGTCGCGAAGGGATCGTCCGGCGTGCGCGACAAAAGGTCGAGCTCGTCGGCGGGATCGGGCGCCTCCGTCAAGGCGTCGAGCGCGGGATCGGGCGCCGGCGCCTCATCCTGTGCGAGGGCGAAACCGGCGCAAAGCGCGGCGAGGCTCACAATGGCGACAAGACGCATGGCTAAAGGCCTCCGGGTGAATCCGTCGCGGCGTCCTTCGTCCCCGCCGCCGCGTTCTCCGTGAACGCCTTGACGGCGACGCCGAGGAGATCGACCGAGCCTTGCGTGAAGGAAATCGAATCGCCATTGGCGAGCATGACATCCGAGGCGCCAGGCTCGATCGCGACATGGGCGCCGCCGAGCAGGCCGTCGGTCATCACTTTCGCGATCGAGTCTTCGGGAACGGGCACGCCCGCGGCGATCGAAAGGCGAAGCCTTGCTTCATAGGTTTTTGGATCGAGGGCATCGCCCGAGACTGTTCCGACTTTGACGCCGGCGATCCGGACCTCCGAACCGACGGTGACGCCGTCGACGCGGCCGAAGGCGGCGTCAAGCCGATAGGCGCCGCGTTCGAGCCCGCGCCCGCTCGCCTGATAAGCATAAAAGAGAAAAAGCGCCGCGACCGCGATGACGACGGCGCCGACAATCGTCTCGAACATCCCGGCCTTGTTCATCGGCGCTTCCCTTTCACGCGTTCTGTCTTATGCGTT